>CAIXCO010000351.1 GCA_903917955.1 uncultured Chlorobiaceae bacterium
CTGCCGATAACAACACTGTACTTCTCAACTCTTTTGCGCATTTCAAGAAGAGCACTGGTGAGATGAATAATCAGGTAACGGAGCAGATCTTCCTCATAACGAAGAACCTTTTCAACTTCTGCAATTACAGTGGTAGCCGCAGTAAATTCGATGTGGGCGTAGTAGCCAATGGTTTTCTTCTTGATCGGATAGGCTGTCTTGCGTCTTCCGATTTCGAGTACACTGCTGATACTTCCGCCTTTTTCGGTAATGACCCTCTGCACTAAATCCATTGCGGCGATAATGGCCTCATCCTGAAGCCCTCCGTCAATGATGAGTGTGCATTCGTAAAGTTTGTTTGTTTCCATAGCGCAACATCTGATAATATTAATACCTCTCACTTGCTTGCAATATGGCGAGGGTCTGGCATTGCGCAGACCAGCCCCACGGCTTCAGAGGTCACCCCCGGAACACCATCTGCAAATTTGAACACCAAAGGTAACTAATTTGCATCATTTTTCCAACCATGGGAATAAATGGCTTTTAGTTTTCAAGCGACGAGCATCACTCAGATTTTTTAAGGTAGTCAAGAATCTTGCCTGCTATAAAGTTTTGAGAGAGATCGTTCATGCAGCGGAAATGCCCTTTCGGACAGCGATCCCGGCCTATATGTGAGCAAGGTCTGCAACGGAGCCCCTCTACCTGAAAGAGATCATAGGGCGCATGGGATGGAAGGAATCCAAACGATGCCGAGGAGGAGCCAAAGAGAAGAAAGAGCTTTTTTCCAAACGCGGAGGCGATGTGCATGAGCCCGGTGTCATTGCAAAGAATGGCGTCAGAGCGTTCAAGAATCGCTGCGCTCTGCATGAGCGAGCAGCTTCCGGCAAGGTTGAGCACCATGGGCTGGAACGCCGCAGGCAGGGCCTCCATGATTTCTGAGGCTTGCGGAGCATCCTCTTTGCCTCCGAGCAGAAGAACCTGTAGCTGCATTTCGCTGAGCAGAAGGGTGAGCAGTACGGCAAAGCTGCGGGGAGGGTAACGCTTTGTAAAATGTTTCGCTCCAAAACAGAGTGCAAGAGTTTTTCGGTTGCCGTCAACAACGGTGCTGGCAAAGGCTCTTTCGCTGGAAGAGGGATAGAGTTCGCACCCAAGGGAATCACCAGAGAGTGCAAACACTTTCAGAGCATCACGATAGCGGTCTACTACGCTCCGATAGGGACCGTAGAGATTTATTTTGCATTGCACGAGCAACCATTTTTTCCAGTTGGCTTTGCGGTAGTGTACAAGATGCTCGCTGCGGAGCGAACGAACTATGGCGTGCGAGCGGAGATTGTTCTGCAAGTCAACAACAAGATCATAAGCGTCGGTGGGGGGCGCTTCGAGCGTAGAGATCGCAGAGAGCCGGGGATTTTCTGCAAGGAGCGAGACAAAGGGTGCTTTGGTGCAGTAATCAATCCTGGCGTCCGGCCAGGCACTCTGCAGACTCCTGAGCAACGGAGTCGTAAGGACAATGTCTCCGATGGAACTGAGCCTTATGACCAGTATTTTTTTGATGGGCGGCATTGGCACTTACGACCAGAACTCCCACCAGGCTTTGTAACTGGCTGGCTTTTTATCCGCCATGAGTGGCTGAAGCTTCGAAACACGCTCTTCAATCAACTGTTGCAGCTCCTCTTTGGCGGGAAGCTCACCTTTACGTTCGGCAATCATCTCACTTGTGATTTGATAGACTTTCAGCGCCTCTTCCCTGCGTCCGGTACCTTCGAGAGCTTGTGCACGGTTAAGTACCGCAGCGATCCACTGCTTGCCTTCCTCCTTATGCAGTTCACCCCTGCGATCAAAGTAGCGAAGCCCGATCTCTACGGAATGAAGGGCCTCCTCATAACGGCCAAGCTTGACATAAGCGCCGGAGAGGCCTGTATGGCACAAGGCATCGAAACCGTCATAATCAAATGCCTCCTCTTTCGGGATGCTTCGCGACACCTCCAGTGCCCGCTTGTAACTTTCTGCGGCCTCTTCATAGAGTGCATCGCGCAGTTGTTGTTCTCCCTGGCTGAGTGCGAGATAGGAGTGCCCAACTTGTATCAATGGCTTCATAGTGTTATTTTTCTTATTCAATACATGGATGAGATCACCTTATTAGTGACCTGGATTCAACAGTGCGGCAAGCGCTTCAGGAATTTCAGGGCGGCCACGCTGGTTCAGGGCTGTTCCGATAATTTTGGCTTTCAGAACAGGTTTATGATCGGGAAGTCGAAAAATATCCTGATAAAAAGCAAATTTCAGCGCTGATTCTCGAGCGATGGTGAGGCCAACCACAAAGGTGTCGCCTGAAACAAGTGGATATTTATAGTCGAGCTCAGCTCGCACGACCACAAGGTTGATTCCCTTTCGGGTATATTCGCTGAAATCGATGCCTACCCGCTTCAGATAGAGATGGCGAACATGTTCGAGGTAGTTCTGATAGACACTGTTGTTGACGATACCCTGCATGTCGCACTCATAATCGCGAACGCTCATCTCGGCGGTAAAGTGATAGGCGTGCAGTAGCATTATGGGTGATGATTACAGTGTTACAGTGTTCAACAGGGGTATTCTGCCAGTCTGAGATGGGCTCAAAATAACATTGAGGGCGGTTAAAGGCAAAAAAAAAGCCACTCAATTCTGAGTGGCTTTTTATAAAAACTCGGCGACGACCTACTCTCCCGCTTTTAGGCAGTACCATCGGCTCTCCAGGGCTTAACTACTCTGTTCGGAATGGGAAGAGGTGATCACCTGGGAA
>CAIXCO010000352.1 GCA_903917955.1 uncultured Chlorobiaceae bacterium
GGATATTGTTGCTTACCTTAGCGAGAAGGGGATTGCGAGCCGGAGTGATTTGAGCAATTTGGCCAGTGACTATGACCGTAATTTTATCAGAAACCGGGTTATTCCGCTGATTGAGGAGCGCTTTGCCCATAAATTGATGCCTTCGCTCCAGAGAGTGTCGGAGCAGGCCGGTGAGCTTGAAGAGTTTCTTGAACTCTATTTTGAAAATCTCTGTGACCGGGAGCCGGGGCTCTCTTTGGTTGACGGGCAGCTTGATGTTGAAGCTCTGAAGCGGCTTACCGCTTTTGAGCAGAAGGAGCTTTTCAAGAGGGCGTTACGCGATATGGATGCACCGGTAGACGCTCAAACACTTCAGAAGCTGGTCGATTTGCTCGGCAGCCAGCCAGGTAAAATAGTGATGGCTGGCGGGCAGTTGCGGGTGCTCTGGAAGGCGCGAAAGCTTTTTTTCCTGCGTGACTGAGAGGCGCATCAACCCGGGTTGCACACCAGAAGTTTTTGACTTTCGTCTATTTTTTTTGTTTTGCCGCCTGAAAAAATTCAAGGGGAAGGTTGGCGTGAATGATTACCGATTCAAGATTTTGCTGTATCTCGATTTTTTTGAGCAGTTGTCTTGTCGGTTCGCTTGTTCTTGTGCCGGAGAGTTCTGAAAGCCGTACTGCGCCCCAAAGAAATGTTGATGCAAAATAAGCCGCCTTGGGGCTGCTATAGAGCCACTCACTTTGAGCCTCGATGCCGTCCTTGAATTTTGCGGAGAGGGCAAGGTGCTGGATACGGTTGAGGTTTCCGAGGGTTTTCATGTCCCGGTTTGTCGAGGTGAGGCTTTGCAGCGCTCCGCTGGTCCATGCGGCGGAGGGAAGGGCAAACCAGAGGTGCGATTTATAGATGGCTTTGTTGATCAGTGCAACGGTGAGCGAGTCTCTCTGATAAAAACTGCCGGTCGGAACAAGGAACCCCTCGAGCATTTTTTTGTTGTTGGTCACGGCAACTTTCCTTGCTCCGAGCGGGCAAATCCAGAGGGTGCTGTCGAGTGCATAACATTGGTAGCCGCCTATTTTCTCAACCTTTGAACTGTTGGTTTTGAGAAATGGCTTGGGAAGCTTTTTTGATACAGGGCCCCAGGCGAGAGCAAGAAAGTTCTGCTCTTTGTATCCGTGCCGCTTGAAGGTGACCAACAGGGTATCGAGATCCTGGGAGGGGTTGATTTTTGCCGCTTTCATAAGGGAGCCGAGTCGCTCTTGCGGCTTGAAGAGCGGTGCCTGCTTCAGTGAGTCGGGAATGATCTCTTTCCAGAGCTGGCTCTCACGGATATCTTTAAGACCGACGTAGATCAGCGCATCGGATTTTCCGGGAATGCGGTCAATAATCGCTCGAAGCTCTGCGCTTAATGGCTCGGGCTGGAGCCGTGGTTTTTGCCAGTTGATCCAGAGGACGACGGAGAGAAAGCAGAGTGTGCCGATAACGCTCATGGAGAGGAGAAGTCCGGCACCTTTTTTCAGGGAGCGTTTTGCGGGTGTCGCGGGCGTTGCTTCAGGCAGGTCGTTCTGCGGCATAGGGTCAACGGGTTATGATTTCCTTTTAATGGCCTCACGGGCCAGTGTGTCGCAGCGATTGTTCCAGGGGTTGTCGCTATGGCCCTTTACCTTGTGGAAGTTGATTGTGTGCAATGTAAGCAACTTCAGGATTTTTTGCCAGAGATCGATATTTTCGACACTTTTTTTGGCCGCAGTCTTCCAGTTATTGATGGTCCAGCGTTTCAGCCATCCTTCGTTAATGGCATTGACGAGGTAACTTGAGTCGCTGTACAAATCGACAGTGCAGGGTTCCTTGAGTGCCTGGAGTGCCTCAATTGCCGCGCTGAGCTCCATGCGGTTATTGGTCGTGGCGGGTGAGTAGCCCGATATTTCGCGGACTGACGGGCCATACATTAACAGTGCTCCCCATCCGCCCGGACCGGGATTGCCGCTGCATGCGCCGTCGGTGTAGATAATGATTTTTTTTTCCATCCTTCAAAAAACAAAAAAAAGCTCAACCGGAGTATGGCTGAGCCTTTGCAAGAGAGTAAAAAATCGGTTGTTCTGCTGGTCTCGCCGGTGCCTTACTTCAGCAGTTTTGCGAGTGCGGCGGTGCCGGTTTTGGCAATAATCTTCATCGCTTTTGCTGAAAGCTTCACCTTTGCAAAGCGCTTCTCCTCTTCGATCCAGACTCTTTTGGTGTGGAGGTTTGGCTCAAAACGGGTGCGGACGTGGTTGTTCGCATGGGATACCGTGTTGCCGTATATGGGTCTTTTACCGGTCAGTAAACAAACTTTAGACATGGTGCAATCAATTGGTGTTAAAAAAACGAACTGCAATATAACAATAGTTTTATAAACTGGAAACGTATTGTTTCATGGCCGGATGCCGACAGCGCAGACCATCATGGAGAGAACATAGAGCAGGGTACCAAATGCATTGTACCAGACCGCTTTTTCCCTTGGATTTGCTATCAGAACTTTTTGCATGGGCAGTTGGGCGACAAGCAGTATCAGGGCAATGACCGTCGTCGTTATGGAGCCGTTGACAATCAGGATGGTGATGGCCGACAGTTGTGCCGCGTCCATGATGATAGCCGCAAGAATAGCTGCCCTCTTTTCTCCAAGCTGCACCGGGATTGAGGCAACTTTGCGGATGGTATCGCCAACGACGGATTTGAAGTCGTTGAGCGTCATGATGCCGTGCGCCCCGAGCGAAAAAATAATGGCAAGGGCGATGGTTTTGCCCGACGGAACTCCCTGGGTAATGGCAAAGCTTCCGGTCAGCCAGGCGACGCCTTCGTAGGCAAGCCCGACAATAAGGTTGCCGAACCAGCCGTTTCGTTTGGCCCTGATGGGGGGGCCGGAATAGGCGTGTGACATGAGTACCCCTACAAAAGCAATGACGACCACGTAAGGGTGAATGGTGTATGCAACAAGAAATCCTGTCACAATAAGGGCGAAGGTAATGAGCCAACTGGCCGATTTCGATATTTTGCCTGCCGGAATCGGGCGCTCGGGCTCATTGATGGCATCAACCTCCCGGTCAAAGTAGTCGTTCATGGTCTGCGACATGGCGCACATGAGCGGCCCGGCAAGAAGAACACCCCAGAGGAGAATTGACCAGTTGTCCGTAATATTTTTGCCAGTTGATACCACGCCGCACGCAAAGGCCCACATGGGCGGAAACCAGGTCACCGGTTTCATGAGCGGCAGGATGGCTGAGGGCTCTATCCTGAAGCCGGGCTTGTTGACATTCTCAAGCGCCTGTTCAATGATTTTCCGTCTCGAACTGCTCACTCCCGACTGGAGAAGCTTTTCGGTTATGCCTTGGGGCTTTTCAGGGTGTGGAGTGTCGCGTCCTTTCATGGGCATAATGGTTCTCGCTACGGCTTAAAAACAAGGCAAACAGTATACAAGTTTTTTGGCAAAAATGGTAAGGATTTAGTTGATGGCCGACCGGTACTTCAGGGAGAGTTCAGCGTTGATTTTCAGGATCTCATGCCATTGTTTCTCTGACTTGCCGCTTTCGAGAGCCTCTCTTGCCATGACAAAGCCATCGTTGATGGTGGCTGCTTTTCCGGAGACGTGACAGGCCATGGCGGTGGTGAAGAGTGCTGCATTGAGGTGTGCTGCCGGAGCGCTGCCATCAAGGATCCGGCGGATAATGAGTGCATTGTCATCCCTCTCTCCCCCCTGGATTTCTGCGAGGGCATGGCGCGTCAGGCCAAACTCTTCAGGATAAACCGTATACCGTTTGAAACTTCCATTCTGTATTTCGATAAGATGCGTTGGTCCGTTGAGGCTCGGTTCGTCAAGTGCGATGCCCTCTTCAGTCATGGCATGGACAATTAATGCATGGCGGGCTCCCGTCTGCATCAGTACTTCGCCGTAGAGTTCCATCAGTTCCCGGGTGAAAACACCGACCAACTGCCGTTTTGCCCGTGCAGGATTGATGAGGGGTCCTATAATATTAAAGATGGTCCTGATGCCGAGCTCACGGCGGACAGGGGCCACTTTTTTCATTGAAGGGTGGTAAAGGGGGGCAAAAAGAAACGCAAAACCAGTCTGCTGAAAAAGCTCTTTTGTCGCTTCTGCCGGAAGGTCAATGGTGAATCCGAGTGCTTCAAGCACATCGGCACTGCCGCAACTGCTGGTGACTGAACGGTTTCCATGCTTGGCAATGCGCACTCCGGCACTGTTGGCGATGATTGATGCGGTCGTTGAAATATTGAAGGTGCCAGCATGATCTCCGCCAGTGCCGCAGGTATCGACGGCATCGTCATCAAGCTCGATGATGCTTGCTTTGGCCATCAGGCTGTAGTATGCGCCAGCAGCCTCCGCCGGGGTAACACCTTTTTTTTGCAGAAGAGCAAGCATTGCAGCAATAACAATTTCTGAAAAAAAGCCATCCATAATGCTGTTCATGCAGAATTTCATCTCTTCCTGTGAAAAATCTTCTCCTGCAAGCAACTTTTGAAGTAACTGTTTTTGTGGCATGAAACTGACTGGTTGGCAAATGGTTGAGAATGTTGTGAACGTAACTATTGTAAATAAAATAACTACATTTTGTGAAATCCTGAACATGAAAGAATTTTCTGCTTCTGCGACACGCTCTGCAGAGAGTCAAACCTGTGCAAGCTTCATGTTGTTCTTGATAAGTCATCCCGCATCTGCACGGGAGAGTTATGTTGCTTTTTTTTCGTATCTATTCGTTCAATCATCTTCGCCATTATTCAACGGGAACAAGTATACGTGGGTGCGATTCGTTTTATCCGGGCTCGTTTGAAGGAACACCCACTCTCCCTGATCGGGCCGGGCCTCATCACTGGTGTTGCTGATGACGATCCAAGCGGCATAGCGACCTACTCACAGGCGGGTGCCCAGTTTGGGCTCAACATGCTCTGGACGATGCCTCTGGCTTTTCCTCTTATGGCTGCAATTCAATCCATGTGTGCCCGTATTGGCCGAGTTACCGGAAAAGGACTTGCGGCCAACATCAAAATCGCCTTCCCTCCCATTGTGCTTCAGGCTGTTGTGTTGCTTTTGCTGGTTGCCAATACGCTCAATATCGCCGCTGATGTTGCGGCGATGGGTGAAGTTGCCGAGCTTATTACCGGCTTCAATCGTCATGTCATGACCGCCCTGTTTGTGTTTGCCACCTTGATACTTCAGGTGTTTGTCCCCTATCATCGCTATGTCAATTTTTTGAAGTGGCTGACCGTTTCACTGCTGGCTTATGCAGCGGTGCTCTTTACGGTTAATGTTCCCTGGGGAGAGGTCGCCCAGCGTACCCTCTGGCCCCGGTTTATTCTGAATTCTGATACGGCCGCAGTTATTGTCGGAGTTTTTGGCACCACGATCAGTCCCTACCTTTTTTTCTGGCAGGCATCTGAAGAGGTCGAAGAGATGCGCTCAAAAAAGGGTGCAGTTGCGCTTCTATCCAATGCAAGCATGGCAGGGCAAGAGCTTCGTCGTATCCGGTGGGATACATGGAGCGGCA
>CAIXCO010000353.1 GCA_903917955.1 uncultured Chlorobiaceae bacterium
AACACCCTTGAGCGCTTTCTGCATCACATACTCACGCTCCTTCATGTTCACCAGCTCAACCTCCATCCCGACAAGATTGACATTTGAAGGAAGCACATCAAGATACTCCAGACTGGAGGATTTAATGGCATCCTGTATTTTGCCACCCTTTACCATCACCTGATAAAAGGTATTGTCGATCTCATCGCCAATTTCGAGGCCGAAACCAGAGGTTGCATTGGCCTGTGGATCGATGTCGATCAGCAACGTCCTGAACTCGGAAATGGCAATGGAGGCCGCTATATTAACGGAAGTGGTTGTCTTGCCGACACCCCCCTTCTGGTTTGCAATTGCAATAACTCTGCCCATGTACTAACCAGGGAAATTTACAGGAGTTGAAGTTTCATCATAATTTACTGCATTATACTACATACCGGAACCATTACAAATTTTAATCTTTTTTCATGGAAGGCACACAGGAAAAACAACTGTTGCTTGCCGTCCAAAAAGGAGAAGGTTGCGCATATATAAAAAAAGCGACGCGTATTGGAAAGTTTCAAAAAATAGCTCTTTTTGATGCAGAGCCACTCTCCGCCAAAAAGCGGTCGTAACCACCCATAGACGTAACCTGCTCCGCCCATGATCGGAACCTCACTTTTGCCGGAAATAAGGGAGCTGATTGAGCAGCGCAACTTCAGCGCCTTGCAGCGGATTTTCAACGACTGGCTGCCGGTTGACCTTGCCGAACTCATTTCCGACCTCCCCGAAAACGAGCAGGCCATCCTCTTCAGGCTGCTGCCAAAAAATCTGGCAACCGAAACCTTTGAATATCTCGATTTCGACTCACAGCAAAACCTGCTGACGGCACTGACCAAAAAGCATGTCACCCACATTCTCAACAGCATGTCGGCCGATGACCGTACCGCACTGCTCGAAGAGTTACCGGGCACAGTGGTTCAGGAACTGCTGAAACTGCTCTCCTTCAAAGAGTTCAAGATTGCCAAAACCCTGCTCGCCTACGCCGAAGGAAGCGTCGGACGGCTCATGTCGCCCGACTACCTCAGCGTCAAAAAAGATTGGGATATCAATCTTGTGCTCGACTATATCCGCACCTACGGCCATGAGAGCGAAACCCTCAACGTCATCTATGTCGTTGACGATAACGGCAAGCTCAAGGGAGAGCTGCTCGCACGGGCGCTTTTGCTCTCCCCGCCTGACAAAAAGGTGAGTGAAATCATCGCCGAAGAGAAAATCATCACCCTCACCGCCTCACAGGATCAGGCGGATGCACTCGAAGCGTTCAAGCGCTACGACAGCGTCGCGCTGCCGGTGGTCGACTCCAACGGCTACCTCATCGGAGTTGTGACGGTTGACGATATGCTCGACGTCGCTGAAGAGGAGGAGACCGAAGACATCCAGAAATTCGGCGGTATCGAAGCGCTTGAGGATCCCTACATTGATCTGCCAATACCCCAGTTAATCAAAAAACGGGCGGTCTGGCTGGTCATTCTTTTTGTTGGTGAGATGCTGACGGCCTCGGCAATGGCATATTTTGAGGATGAAATGGCCAGAGCGATTGTA
>CAIXCO010000354.1 GCA_903917955.1 uncultured Chlorobiaceae bacterium
TGAGGGAACGCTCTTTGAATGCGTCTCTGATCTGCTCGACGGATTCAAGGAACAGCGGCTCTGCAGCCGCAGAAGCCGGGCTCTGGGTGAAGAATTCAACAAGCTCTCGCTGCACACGGTGACATCGCGCAGTGAACTGCATCGGCAAAGCTGGCAGCAGTTTGTGTTTGGCGAAACCATGTTCAACCTGATGCTCGGGCTTGTAGTTTTTATCATACCGGTTTACTCCCCCTCTGTACGAACCGAACTGGTAAAGATATCTGCAGCAGTACTTTTCATGGTTCCCCCTGTATTCGGACTGATGCAATCCCTGACGGTACTTCGTGCAGCCAAAGCTGCCGCAGGTCGTATGATGGAGCTGGACAGCGAACTCGTCAATATTGTGGAGCTCTGCAGTGAAGACGGTGAGCAAAAAGTACCCGCCGGGTTCAACGAGATAAGGATGGCTGATATGGTATTTGCCTATCCGGCTCCCGGAGGCGAAATACCCTTCACGATCGGCCCTCTCAACCTCAGCATCAAACGGGGTGAAGTGCTGTTCATAACTGGCGGCAACGGTTCAGGAAAATCGAGCTTGATCAAACTGCTGACCGGGCTCTATCATCCGCAGCACGGAAGGCTCCTTCAGGACGACATAGTTATAAACTCACCCCGGTTTGCCCGGTATCGTGCGCTTATGGCGCCAGTCTTCTCCGACTTCCATCTTTTTATGCACCTTTACGGCCTTGGAGAGGTTGACCGCACTGAAGCAGAAGAACTGCTGCGCTGGATGGAGATGGAGGGTGTCGTCGGTATGGCGGGGAACCAGTTTACCCGCACAAAGCTTTCAACCGGGCAACGCAAACGTCTGGCTCTTGTTGCTGCACTGCTTGAAAAAAAACCGATTCTGATTCTTGATGAATGGGCCGCTGACCAGGACGCATATTTCCGGCATAAATTCTACCGCGAAATTCTGCCGGAACTCAAGCGGCGCGGAATGACCATTATTGCCGTGACGCACGATGACCGCTATTTTGACGCTGCTGACCGCCGTCTCCATCTTGAGTACGGCCAGTTGACAGAACTGCACACCAACAGGGAGGAGACAATATGAGACTACTCAAGGCTGTTTTGCGGGAAATACCGGAAAATCTCAAGCCACTCCTCTTTATGAACATTTTGTCTGCAATTGCAACGATGTCGCTTGTTGCTCTGGTTTCAACCGCAGCAAAAGAGGGCGGAACCGGCCAGATCAGCGGGCGTCTCATGCTGATGTTTGCCATAACGGTTACCCTCTATCATGTAACACATATCTATACCCTTGTAACGGCATCAGCCGATACCGAGCGCTTGATACACAAACTTCGCGCGGGTCTGTTCGACCTTATCCGGCGTACCGATCTGTTAACCATTGAAAAGATCGGTCACGCAACTCTTCAGGGTGTACTGACACAGGATACGCAGATTCTGGCCGAGGTACTGCCCATGCTGGTAATCGGATTCCAGCAGGCTGTCATGCTGCTTTTCCTGGCAGCCTACCTTGCCTGGCTCTCCCCGTTTGCCTGTTTCCTCGCATTCGGTCTTGCCGGTTTAACCGTAGCCATACGTTTTTCGCGTGTCAAGGCGCTGCGTACCATGATGCAGGCGGCTGACGAAGCTGAAAAAAAGGTTTTCGATGGTCTTACCGAACTTCTGCACGGGTTCAAAGAGATCAGGATGAATGGATTGCGTGCTGACGATGTGACCCTCACTCTTGCAGAAGCCTCTAATGAGTCCAGAAAAACCAACTCGCTTCTGAAAGCTCAATGGGGTCGGAATTATGCTGTTATCGAAGCCATGCTTTTTTCACTGGTCGGATTGATGGTTTTTGTGGTACCATTATGGGTTGCCGGCTTCCATACCGTGATACTTCCGACAACCATTGCGGTACTCTTTATCTCCGGCCCGGTGAGTACCGTCTCTTTTGTCACCCCCCTTATTACCAAAGCGGAACTGGCACTTGAAAATATTGACCTTGTCAAGCAAAGACTCTCTTCAGCAGCAAAGAACATCTCCTGCGAAGAGAGCGGTTCGCTTGAAAATTCACCACTGATGATTGGCCTGAAAGATGCGGAACTCTCTTTCCTTGATGCGAAAGGAGTCTCACTGTTCAAAATCGGACCGATTAATGCGGAGTTTCATGCTGGCGAGATCACCATGATTACCGGAGGTAACGGATCAGGCAAATCAAGTCTGCTTCGCATGCTTACAGGCCTCATTCCGCTTGACACGGGTACTCTTGTTGCCGATGGCGTCGAACTCATGACCGAGCAGATGCAGAACTACAGAAACCAGTTCTCTGCGATCTTCTCCGACTTTCACCTCTCCCGGCGCCTCACCTCCATTGATGAGCTGAATCCTGAAAGGGTACGCATGATGCTGGAGCAGTTCGGCATGCAGGATAAAGTAAAGGTAAGCAATGGGTCTTTCAGTACCATAGATCTCTCCTCCGGACAACGTAAACGCCTGGCTCTTATTGTCGCTGAACTTGAAGACAAACC
Organism: uncultured Chlorobiaceae bacterium; assembly: GCA_903917955.1. Lineage (GTDB taxonomy): Bacteria > Bacteroidota > Chlorobiia > Chlorobiales > Chlorobiaceae > Chlorobium. The sequence continues at coordinate 2,520 of CAIXCO010000354.1, forward strand.
AATCATAGTACTTGACGAATGGGCTGCCGACCAGGATCCGCACTTTCGGCGTCTCTTCTACGAAAAAATCTTGGCCGACCTCAAGGCACGGAACAAGATCATTATCTGTGTGACACACGATGATCGATGGTTCCACCTTGCCGACAGAATGTACCGGATGAATGAAGGGACAATAGAAGAGAGTGAGAAAACAATAAATAGGAATACGTAAACCGGCAATCTGCTCATAAAAGTAGGGATCGACCATGATATCAATTACA
>CAIXCO010000355.1 GCA_903917955.1 uncultured Chlorobiaceae bacterium
CTCAAAGGCGTTGTAGAGTGTGGAGAGCAGGTTGACATTGGTATTCTTGACGCGCCTGTTGAATCCTTCAAGCTCATCGTAATAGTAGAGGAAGCTTCTCGGCTGCTCATCGTGCAAGATTTTCTGGTAGCTTTTCCAGAGTACAAGGCTGCGCTCTTTGGGAAGGGGGCGGCTCAGATCTGCAATAATGGTGTCGAGTTCCTTGTTCTGAAAGGCCGAGGAGTTAAATGGCCGATGGGCAAAGTCAGAGCCCCAGATAATGAGTTGGAACGGCAGGGTTTCAGCGGCCATGCCTGAAAGGGCGGCATCGTAGCGGAACTCGTTCTGGTTTTTATTGAAAATAAGGCTCTCGTCAAATTTCAGGTGGCACTCAATGCCGATGTCGCGGAGGTTCTGCTGCACAATGGTTGCCGCATAGTTGCGCCGGGGATTGCCGACCGGAGCCGCAAGTTCAAAGGAGAACTTTTTGCCGTTTTTCTGCAGGATACCGTCGGGGCCGGGTGCCCATCCGGCTGAGCGCAGCAATGCTGTCGCTTTTTGAGGGTCATAAGGGTAGGGGTCAAGCGAGCTGTCGGTGATTTCGCGGTAGGCCGGTGACAGTGAGGTATTGACAATGGTGGCGTGCTCCGGCCCCATGAAGCCGTCTATGATCGATTGGCGGTCAATGGCGAGCGTCAGCGCCTGGCGTACCACCCTGTCGCCAAAGAGGGTGTTTGGCACCACCTTGCGACCATTGCGCCACGCTTCGCCATCAATGTTGAGCCAGACAATGCTATCGAAAAAGCGGTTTTTGACCGGTTTGATGACAATGGAGGGAGAGCTTTTGGCAAGTTCGCTGATGTCCTTGGGATTGATTCCTCCAGCGGAGATCATGGCGTCGATCTGCCCTGATTTCAGCATGGCAAGGCGGGTTGTGTATTCGGGCACCACCACAAAAACCATCGTTTTGATGGTGGCCGGTCGAGGAAGGCGAGAAGAGGGGCTGCTGACAAGCTCCAGCTTTTCCTGGCGAGCCCACCGTTTTACCTTGAAAGGGCCTGCGCCCAGTACCGGTATTTCGGCGGCTTTGGTGCGTATATCATCTGCGGCATAGTTTTTGAAGAGATGCTCGGCTACCGGTATCAGGTCGTTGAAGTGGTCGAGCACAATCTCACGGGCCATTGGTTTGCTGAAGTGGAGCACCAGCGTTGAGTCGGTTGGGGTCTCCACGGCGCGCTCAATATCTGCCGTTCCATCAGCAAGCAGGAGCAGGTCATTAAGATAGTGCTGCCGCGAACTGGCAATTTTGGGGTTTTTGTAGAGGGCGTAGGAGTATTTAAAGTCGTGCGAGGTCACTCGCTTGCCATCTTCCCACAGGGCGTCGCCGCGCAAATTGAAGGTTACCTCTTTACCGTCAGAGGAGAACTCCCAGCTTTTGGCGGTGTTGGGCAAAAAGCTTATAGCCCCCTTTTTTTCATCGTAGGAGGGTTTGACCAGCGAAGGGTAGAGCAGCGAGCACACCTCGCGCGACATGGAGAGCTGGATGAGCAGGGGATTGAGGTAGTCGAAGTCAGCCGAAACGCCGATAACAATCTGTTCCTGACGGCTCTTGTCGCTCTTTTGCTGGCAGGCCGAGAGTCCGGCAAGCAGCAGGATGAGTGCGGCGGCAGAGAGGATGTTCCGTAAGATGGTTGGACGCATACCACAGTGGTTGAACGGTTGAAGAGGGAATAAATGATAAAGTAGGAAAAACAATGGACAATTGAGAATGGGCAGTGGGGGCGGGGATATCGTACTCTGTTTTTTTTGAAAACGTGTGTGAAATATGTATGAATCGCGTGTTATTTGTATGATACTGTTATATTAGCTTCTCAGTGCTTGCAAATCTTCTGTGTTGAGGTTGGTTTTCCAAATTTTAACAAAATATGGAGAAGTCTATGGGTCAGATTTTGGAGATATCGGGAATGGGATGGTTGCCGGATTATCCTGATTTCAAGGATTACACAGCGGATCATAGTGAAGTTTCATCAAAGCAGAAGCAGTTGGGTCAGGGCGACTCCATCAAGGCGATGCTTGCAAAGTCGGGGGTTGCCAAACCGGCAAAGCTGACCGTGCCGGCTTCAGTCGATTTAAGGGCCTGGTGCTCCCCGATTGAGAATCAGGAGTCGATTGGAGCGTGCACCGCCCATGCAGGCGTAGGGATTGTCGAGTATTTCGAACGGAAGGCATTTGGCAAGCATATTGACGCATCCCGCCTCTTTCTCTACAAGACGACCAGAAACCTGCTTCGCTGGACCGGAGACACCGGCGCATTTCTACGCTCAACCATGGGGGCGCTCGTCCTTTTTGGTGTACCGCCCGAAGAGTATCTCCCTTATGTGGTTGCCGATTTCGACAAGGAGCCCTCAGCCTTCTGTTACGCTTTTGCCCAGAGCTTTCAGGCGATAAGTTATTTTCGTCTTGATCCGACAGGAACAGCCAAGGATGCTCTGCTGACACAGATCAAGGCAAATCTTTCGGCAGGGATTCCTGCGATGTTTGGTTTTACCGTCTATAGCTCAATATCGCAGGCGGCCACAACCGGAAACATACCCTACCCGACCGCCGGAGAGAAAATTCTTGGTGGTCATGCCATTGCGGCCGTCGGTTATGATGATACCATAAAGATCAAGAACAGCAATCCCGGTGGAGTCGAAACCAAAGGAGCGTTGCTCATCCGAAACTCATGGGGCACAGGATGGGGTAGCGGCGGTTACGGCTGGTTGCCCTACGATTATGTGCTTAAAGGATTGGCTGTCGACTGGTGGGTGCTGCTCCAAAACGAGTGGATCAATACCGGCAACTTCAAGGCCTGAAAGCCCGTCTTCATACTCAGCCCCTCTTTCCGGCTTCAGTTGGAGGGGGGGGGTTGATATCTCTTATACCATTGAGTGAAACAGCCCAGCCTTCAGAAATATTCTGTTTTTTTTTGACGCACTGTAAAGTATTTGAATAAATGATTTTAAATATCTTATAGGGTTTTCTTCGCAAGTTTTTGCGGAATAACGCGTTCCTCTGTTTGTCAGATTATTTCTTTCTGATAAAAAATTCTTTGTTTTTTATTTAACTGATACTATATTGATATCAATTAAACGAATCACCATGAAGGTACTGACCAAAAAAACAGATTATGCGATACGGGCACTGTTGATGCTTGGATCGAAGAGGGGCGTTTATGTGTCGGCAAAGGCCATTTCGACCGATCAGGATATCCCGTACCAGTTTTTGCGTGGACTGTTGCAGGAGATGATTCGCCACGATCTGATTGTGTCGAAAGAGGGGGCGCAGGGAGGCTTTATGATGAAGAAAGAGCCGGATGAG
>CAIXCO010000356.1 GCA_903917955.1 uncultured Chlorobiaceae bacterium
CTAAACTTAATTTACGTAAAATTATGTCATCCTGTAAAGCTATGTCGGAAATTGGGGAGTTCGGCCTGATTGACCGGATTGCCGCTCTTGCCGAAACCACCCTCTCGGCCGTACCGGAACTCCTGACGGGGATAGGCGATGACTGTGCAATTTATTGCCCTTCGCCTAAGCTTCTGCAAGTGGCCACGACCGATATGCTTGTCGATCAGGTGCATTTCGATCTTTTAACGACTCCGCTGCGGCATCTTGGAAGCAAGGCCATCAGCGTCAATGTCTCCGATATCTGCGCCATGAATGCGCTCCCTCGCTACGCGCTCATCTCTCTGGCCGTTCCTGCCTCATTTTCAGTAGACATGGTTGAGGAGCTCTACCAGGGGATGATCCATGCCGCGAGGGAGTACGGCCTTGCCATTGCCGGTGGCGATACCTCTTTATCACGCTCGGGTCTGGTGATCTCAATATCCATGATCGGAGAGGTTTCAGAGGAGCTGCTCACCCGCAGAAGCGGTGCCGCGCCAGGAGAGCTGATTTGCCTCACAGGCTCTCTTGGCGGTTCGGCGGCGGGGCTCAAACTCCTGATGCGTGAAAAGGAGATTATGCTGAACCATATCGAAAACAACGAGAGCTACCAGAGAAACATGATGGCTGACCTGAAGGAGTACCGCGAAGCGATACAGCAGCAGTTACTCCCTGTTGCCCGCATTGATGTTGTCCGGTTTTTTCATGCGCACACTATCCGCCCCTCTGCGATGATCGACATTTCTGACGGCCTCAGCCCTGATCTCCAGCATCTCTGCCGTCTCTCGAACGTCGGCGCACTGATTGATGAAGGCCGTATTCCAATCAAGGGGAGTACGCGCAGTATTGCCGATGAACTGCAGGATGATGCCCTGAGCTGGGCTCTGACTGGCGGCGAGGAGTACCAGTTGCTCTTTACCATCCCAAGGGCAGAGTACCCTGCAATTGCTGAAAACAAGGAAATCGCCGTCATCGGTGAGACCACCGACGTCAAAGAGGGGGTACAGTTGAGCGATATTTACGGGATGAAAATTGACCTCTCCTCAATCAGGGGATTTGACCACTTTCACCGCTAAAGAGTTCCATAACAGAGAAAAAGGGATGGCGGAGCAGAGGATATTTATTTTTTTGGGAAAGCGTGCAAAGATAGTAAATTGCTCGTCTTCTCCCACACTGTGGTGAGATGCCGAAGTGGCGGAATTGGTAGACGCCCGGGACTTAAAATCCCGTGTTCAGCAATGAACGTACGGGTTCGATTCCCGTCTTCGGCACCTTCGTTTTTCACTCTTTTCCTTTCCTTTCGATGTTGCTGCGATAAAAAAACAAAACCAGAACAATCATGAGTTCGGAATTTACGAAGATCTTGTTGAATGAGGATGAGATGCCCCGCCAGTGGTACAACATTCAGGCTGACCTGCCTGTGCCGCTTCCACCGCCTTTGGGGCCGGACGGCAACCCGATAGGCCCGGACGCTCTTGCAAAGGTTTTTCCGATGAACCTTATTGAGCAGGAGATGAGCACCGAGCGCTGGATCGA
>CAIXCO010000357.1 GCA_903917955.1 uncultured Chlorobiaceae bacterium
ACAAACTCTTCATGCGACCTGGCAACATGCACCACCTCCCGCGCCCGCTCCACGGCACTGCAATAGTTCATCGAGAGCACCGGCACACCCGCCGCACAATATTCATAGAGCTTGTTGGGATGGGAGACCCCTTTCAGCTCACCGGAGAGAAGCGGCATCAGGGCTAAATCGAAGCGCTGCACCCAGGCCGGAAGTTCGCTGTACTCAATTTTACCAAAATAGCGGACGTTTGGCAGGGCGTTGATAGCCTCCTGTTTTTTCCACCACCCAAGTTGGTAGGCGGGGCCAAGAAGGATAATCTGGTACTGCGGCCATGAACGGGCAGTGGCAGCAATCAGGGAGGTGTCGAGCCAGTCCATAGCCCCCGCATAGCCAAGAATCGGCCCCTTGAGCCGGGAGAGTGGTGCCGGTTTTTCGGAACGGGGAGAGGCAAAATGGGCGAACTCAACACCGTTGCCAAGCTCAACCGTACGTACACCCACGGGCACCCTGAGACGCAGGGTCAGCTCGCGGCTCACGCTGAAAAGAAGCTGCACATCAGCCAGATAGCGGTCAAGAGAGCCCTTCAGCCACGGGGGGCTCGCCGAAAAGGCAAGATGATCATCATTGGCATCATAAAAGCGGAGACGACACGGGAGGAGGGCGGCAACTCTGCCCCAATAGACGTTACTCAGGCCGATGATCCTTTCAGAGGAGCCGAATCCGAGAATGATTACCCAGAAGAGCATCAGCACTATGCCGGGCAGGGAGAGAAGCGAGCGCAGCAGAGGAATGTTGAGCAGGCGTCCGATCCTGAAGGGGACACTCTTCAAAAAGGGGATGCTGACAACCCAGACCCGCCCCCTTTTGACCGGGAGCCAGTGGTGGCGGCGCCCGAGAGTGTAAGGCTCAATGAAAAGAATGCTCCAGTGCTCCGGAAAACGGCACAAGAGGCGCTGCTTCCGGGTTGAGAGAAAGTCCCACTGTATCTCGGAAAACCAGAGAAGCCTGAAGCAGTGGTGCGGGCTTGAGGAGGATCCCCTATCGGACGGCAAGTTCATAGATCTGCACTTTTTCATACCATGCCCGCAAGAGCGGCTTGAGCCCTGTAAGATAAAACAACGGATGGCGGATACGAAACTCTGTGTTGCGGAGCACGGTAAACCCGGCACGTGTGAAGAGCGAAAGAGCTGAGCGGCGCGTCATTTCATGAAAGTGGTCGGGGCTTGCAAGAAAGGACGGTTTCCAGAGAGGCATGGAGACAAAAAGCCGTGCATCCTTGCTGGCCAGGAGCCGCTTGATTTCAAGCAGCGCATGGAGCGGATTGTAGAGATGCTCAAGCACCTCGAAAGCGGTTACCACTCCAAAAGAGCCCGAAAGCGGTTCAAGGTCAAGATCGACTGTTGTGTTTTCAAAAAGGCAGCCAAAATGCTGCTCCAGCACTGCGGTAAAGGGTGTTCGATCGCCCAGATCAAGCCCGCTGGCAAGTGAGGCGGCGGAGAGCGAGGAGCCCGCAAGAAATTCGAAGGTTTTCCGCCACCGGAGAGCGTGGGCCGGATCATTGAGATAGGCTCCGTCAATGACGGTTCTGCAACGGCTCTCCATGCTCTATTTTCTCCTTATCAGTAACAGATCGCAAAAACTTCCCGCAAGACGGAGGGGAAGCAGGAGCAGGTAGAGCACTATACCGCTCCATGCCTGGTGTTTGCTGAAGAGATAGAGGTCGCCAACACTTTTTTTCAGAAGCTTCCTGAGCGGGCTTCGGGTGAGCGATGCCGACACCTTGTGCCAGACCCTTGAGGAGGGGACGTAGTTGATCGTCATCCCCCGAGAGCGAATCCGCAGGGAGAGATCGACATCCTCCGCATACATCCGGAACCCTTCATCAAAACCGCCGACAGCCTCAAAATCACGGCAACGCATGGCAAAACAGCACCCTGTCGCATAACCGGTAACGCCCGGGCGGTCAAACTGCGGAGCATCTTTTTTTCTGATCCCGACGTGGCGAATAAGGCCAGTCGAAAGATTGACAACACCACCGGCATACCAGAGCGTGTCGGGCC
>CAIXCO010000358.1 GCA_903917955.1 uncultured Chlorobiaceae bacterium
ACAAACTCTTCACCCGCACTAATATCCACTCCAGCTTTTTTATAGTCCATCATGTGTGCACTACCTTTTTATTTATAGCCAATTAAACTGCTTTATGCGCTACCGGCTCCCTGCCGGTGTTTCAAAAATACCCTCATTCTGTAAATTCGAGAAAAACTCCCGATGCAGATTATTGACCGCTGTGACTACCTCGGGCTCCTCAACCACAACACCGACATTAATCTCCGACGCCCCCTGTGAAATCATCCGGAGATTGACATCCTTCAAGGCGCTGAAAATTCGACCCGCAACCCCGCGTGACATGCGAAGATTATCGCCAACAACACTGATGGTGGCCACACCGTGCTCCAAATCAACCTCACCAAGGCTCTTCAGCTCCCCGATCAGCTCATCACTGAAACTCTTTTCATCAACCGTCAATGAGACCGAAACCTCACTGGTGGCAATCATCTCAACCGAAACGCCATAACGGGCAAAAACATCAAAAAGCTCGTTCATAAAGCCGTGGCGACCGAACATCCGGTTTGAGCGCACATTGATAATGCACTGCCCCTTTTTGACCGCAATCGACTTCACCAGGCCCTCATAGCTCATCCCCGAAAGGCGCTCGGGATCATTGGTAATAATAGTGCCTTTGGCATCAGGATGCAATGAGTTGAGCACATAGACCGGAATATTTTTCAACAGTGCCGGAGCAATGGTATCGGGATGAAGCACCTTGGCGCCAAGATAGGCAAGCTCCGCCGCCTCCGAAAAGGTCATCACCCTGATGCTCCTCGCTTCAGGCACCATACGCGGATCGCAGGTCATGACACCATCAACATCGGTCCAGATCTCAATCGCCTCCTCGTTGAGCCACGAACCAAGCAGCGCCGCCGAAAAGTCGGAGCCACCCCGTCCAAGCGTCGTCGTCCGGCCATCGAGCGTTGCACCAATATAGCCCTGCGTCACCACCGTTGTGCCGCCATCAAGCAGCGGACGGATAAGGGTGTTCGCACGCGCTTCGCACACCTCCTGCAGGGGACGGGCAAAGCCGAAATTGTCATCCGTAATCATCACCGTCCGAACATCCACCCACGCAGCCTTGTGCCCCAGCTCCTTCATGACCGCCGCAAACACGGTGGTAGAAAAGAGTTCACCGAAGGAGCAGAACATATCCCTCGAACGCTCCGTCAACTCGCCCACAATATCAACACCCTTGATCAGCATCTCAAGCCGAGCAGCAAGCTCCTCTATTTTAGCCGCAAGCTCCACCTTCAACTCCCCATCCTTGATCAACTCATCAAGCAGCTCAAGGTGAAAACGGCGCACCTCACCAGCCAAAGCCATCGCCTCATCAAGAGCACTGCGCCCGGAGGCATCAGCAATACGCACCAGTTTATTGGTAATACCACTGCACGCGCTCAGCACCACCAGAGGCACCCCCTTTTGCTCTTCCCTTGCAACAATAGAGATCGCCTGCCGCATGGCCTTGGCTGTCCCCACAGAAGTCCCTCCGAATTTCATCACCGCCATATCTTCACTCGAATAATTTAATGTAGTATCTTGACTCTTGTGTTGTTTCTCCCGCTTCCTTTCACTGGAAGCCCGGCATTGGTCTCTCTTGTCAATAAAAACTGAACTTCGACCCGCTCATGCAGCAACCATCCAGCCCGGCCTCATCACGAAGCCTGAACGGCAGAACAGCCCTGCTCCTCTGCACCATCATCGGAATGGTCATCGGCGTTACCGGCTGCCAGAGTACCTGGAGCGGCTCAACAGGATACCGCATGGAGAGCAAATATAGTTTAAAAAACAGAAAATCGCATATCTCCTGCCGCCCCGAAGGAAGCAGCTTCGCCGTCACCTGCACCCTGCCAATGAAGGTGACGCAGCAGTCGCTCAGCCAGCTCTTTTCGTCCATAGACGAATCGCTCGGCACCCGCTACCGCTACGGCGGCTCATCGCCGGAGGGGTTCGACTGCTCAGGACTGGTGCTCTACCTCTACGGAAAAAACTTCCAGATGATTTTGCCACGCACCGCCAGCGAACTTGCCGCGCTCGGCACCATTGTACAAAAAAACAGCCTCCGCCCAGGAGACCTTGTTTTTTTCAGCAACTCGGGAAGCATCATCGACCACGTCGGCATCATTACCGACCAGGAGAGCTTTGCCCATGCCGCACGCAACGGTGTCAAACTCAGCCACCTCTACGAACGCTACTACGACCGCCATTATGCCTTTGCCGCACGCATCATCACCGCCGAATGAGCGCACCCCTTCCATCTCCACTTTGCCGGGGGAAAGCTCCTTTGCCCTCGGTACTCGTATCATCCAGCAACCAGCCTCCACCTCTACTTTGCCGGAGGAAATCACTATATTGCCGCCATCAACCCTATTAATAACCGCCCAAGCCTTTTTATGCCCCAGCCCGGAACACACCACTTTATCGAACTGGCTTTTCAAATAGCCCCTGACCTCCACGAGCTCTACATCGGCCTGCTTGCCA
>CAIXCO010000359.1 GCA_903917955.1 uncultured Chlorobiaceae bacterium
ACCAGTATTGGCAGCACCTGTGAGCCATCGCGGTCGCCACGGCGCACCTGCCTTGCTTTTACCGCACCTTCAACAACCGGATTGACAATTTCAAGGTGCGAAGGGTTGAAGGCCAGTGAAAGATTGATCGGGCCGCCCGGGGTGGCAAGGTCACTGGTAAAGCCCTGATGATACTTGACGTCGCCGGAGGGGAGATCGTCGGCATGTTTGCCCTCAAACTCCGCAAAGAGGTCGAGCGGATTTTTTCCCATGATATTGACCAGCACATTGAGCCTTCCCCGATGCGCCATGCCGATGACAATCTCCTGCACTCCGGCCTTTCCGGCACGCTGAATCAGCTCATCCATCGAGGCAATAAAGCTGTCGCCACCCTCAAGGGAGAAGCGTTTCTGGCCGATAAAGCGGGTATGCAGATAGCGTTCGAACCCTTCAGCCGCCGTCAGTCGTTCAAGAATATGCTTCTTCTTCTCCGGGCTGAAATCCGGTTTTGAGCGGATGGTTTCAAGTTTTGCCTGCCACCACCGCTTTTCCGTCTGGTCGGTGATGTACATGAACTCTATGCCGAGGGTGCCGCAGTAGGTCTCGCGCAGGTTCTGCAATAGTTCGCGCAGCGCCATGCTCTCGTTGCCGAAATAGGTATTGCTTGTGTTGAAAACAATATCCATGTCGGTATCGGAAAAACCGTAAAACGAGGGCTCAAGATCGGGCAGGGCAGGCCGCTCCTGCCGCTTCAGCGGATCAAGGTTGGCCCAGCGGGAACCGATGTTGCGGTAGGCGGCAATAAGTTGCTGCACTGAAACCCGCTTGCGCCCAAGTTCCGCATCAGGGCTGGCAAGCACCCGGCAGATGGGTCCGAGGCGCGCTCGCTCGGCAAATGAGGCCTGGACAGGGGAGTGCGCAATATCGGGAGCATCACCGTTGGCTCCCGGCACATTCTGCATGGCGTCAAAGTAGGCGCGCCAGCTTTCAGAAACAGAACCGGGATTGTCGAGATAAGCTTCGTAAAGATCTTCGATATAAGGGGCATTGCCTCCAAAAAGATAGGAACTGCTGCTATACTGCTGCATCATGGTTTGACGGGCTTTTCTTCGAAAGGTTCGAAAGGGTTGTTGCTGAAATGGGCGTAACAAGGGTTTCCGTGTTCGGAACAGGGGAGAGGTAAAGAGCTTTTCCCGTTTGAGGAAGGGGAAAAGGGGAGTAAGGGCTGATCCATCCTTTTTTCAGGACTGTTGACTCAGAGAGTGAACGAAAGCGAAGTATAAGACATCTTGGGGCTTATTGCGAAGGAATTTGTGAAAATAATAGCGGAGGTATTTTTACTGGGTGAAAAAAAAGCACGCTTCAGAGCCGCATGGCCCACAGGGTGGCGGAGGAGATGGCTATAGCTGACGCAAAGTTGAGCAGGGTGCCAATAAGAATGTATTCAGCCTGTCTCTGTTTTTTTGACTCTTCGAAGCGCAGGATTGCTTTGGCCAGAAGAAGAAATCCGATGATTGAGGGTTGTCCAGCCAAAAAAAAGAGAAAGATCAGCCCTCGTTCCAGTTGACCGATAAGCGCCTCTCCGTTTTGCAGCCCGTCAAGTTTGAGATTGTTCCTGTTGATGAGCTCTCTGGTGAAGAGTGTGATAAGAAAACCTGAACCCCTGATGGTTGCTATCAAGCCAGCAAAGCCTGTAAAGAGCTGGTATCCTGTACCGGAGAATATCGCTCCATGGGTACCTTGGGTGAGAAAACTGGCAAGAAGTATGAGGCTGAAGAGATGCGCCGTCTGGTCGGCAATAAAGGTGGCCGCATTCTCTCTCCCGAAGCGCTGCTTGGTGAGGTCTATGATGGTATGAAGGGCGAAAACAGAGAGGGGAGCCTCCCAGCAGTTCCAGAGCTGGAGCAGCAGCCAGGTGGTTGCTGCGTGTATTGCGCCATGCAGGATGAGCATGATCGGCAGCCGCTTGTTGCGCACCATTTTTTTTGGCTGGAGAAAAAAGTCACCCAG
>CAIXCO010000360.1 GCA_903917955.1 uncultured Chlorobiaceae bacterium
ATCAGCGAGTTCGGAGTCTGGAAAGCTGGTGCTATTGCGGTGCCCATGAATCCTTTGTATACCGTCACTGAGCTCGAACACGCCCTCAACGAATGCGGTGCAGAGACGGTCATTGTCCTCACCCCCTTCTATGAAAAAATCAAGGTGGCCCAGAGCGTTTCGCGCCTCAAAAGGGTGATTGTCACCAGCATCAAGGAGTATCTTTCTCCCCTCAACAGCACCCTTTTCAGGCTTTTCAAAGAGAGCAAGGATGGCCACAGGGTGAAGCTCCACAAGGGAGACTATTTGTTGAGTGACCTCCTGGCGTCCCAAACCGGCAGGCCATTTACACCGGTCGCCATCAAGCACGACGACCCAGCCATTTTTCTCTTTTCAGGCGGCACCACTGGCAACCCCAAGTGCGTTGTCATCTCCCATCAGGCGATGGTGATAACCGGTATGCAGATCGCGAGCTGGTTCAGTGTCATCCTTGAAAAAGGAAAAGATATTATCCTGCTCAACATGCCACTCTTCCACGTCTATGCCCAGGTCGGGATTTTGACCGCCGCATTGATTGAGCGTTACCCGGTTGCCCTCGTGCCAAATCCGCGAGACCTTGACGACCTGCTGCATACCATCAAAACCCTGAAAGCAGCGGTACTTCCCGGTGTCCCAACCCTCTTTACCGCACTGCTCAACCACCCGAAAGTCAAGCGTGACAGCTCAATGCTCAAATCGCTCAAACTCAGTGTTTCGGGCGCGGCACCGCTCATGCTCGAAACCAAAAGACGTTTTGAAGAGCTGACGGGAGGTCGCATTATTGATGCCTACAGCCTTACAGAAGCCGCACTTGCCTCGGTCTTTACCCCCATTCTTGGCACCTACAAGCACGGATCGGTAGGCATTCCTGTGCCCGATGTCGAAATACGGATTGTTGACCCGGAAACCGGCCTTGAGACTCTTCGTGCGCTTGAAATAGGAGAGATCATCATGCGAGCCCCCCAGCTCATGAAAGAGTACTGGCAGAACCCCATGGAAACCGCCCTCGTGCTTCGTGACGGCTGGCTCTTTACCGGCGATCTCGGCTATCTCGATGAAGATGGCTATCTCTTCATTGTTGACCGCAAAAAAGATGTCATCAAGCCCGGCGGTTTTCAGGTCTGGCCTCGCGAAGTTGAAGAGGCCATCGCCGTCCACCCCGCAGTGCTCGAAGTTGGTGTGGCCGGTGTGCCCGACTCCTATCAGGGCGAAGCGGTCAAGGCGTGGATTGTGCTGCGTCCGGGCCACCAGCTCACGGTTGATGAGCTTCGGGAGCACTGTCGCAAAGACCTTGCGGCCTACAAAGTGCCCAAACATGTCGAATTCATTCTGGTGCTGCCAAAATCAACTGTAGGCAAAGTGCTCCGCCGCAAACTTGTGGAAGCGCACCTGGCTGAGGCTGCGGCATAGACGGGAGGTTATCGGCCCATAATTCGTGCACGATCAACTGGAGAGATTGCCTTGGGCCACTTCCTGATGTAATCGAGATGGGCCGTTGCGGGTTGAGCGTCCCTCTCCCTTACGCTTGATACCCTCACCATCAGGTTGTCGGGCAACTTCCCCTGAAACAAATTAGAGAGATAGAGCAGTCGTTGGAGCCGATGGACGATGGTATTCCTGCTGTCGACGCCTCTCGCCCTTATTCCGTCGGTAACTCTCCAGTAAAGCACATCTTCTTCTACAGATGGCTGGCTCGCTGTAAAGGCCATTGCCTCAATGCTGCCAGCACCAGTCGAGATTGCAACAGAGTGCGGGGAACTGACCGTAAATCCGCTGGCACTATAGCACACCTGCTGATCGTGCCCCTGGCGGCGAAACCCGTCACCGCTCCAGGTCATCACTACCAGTACCCTTCGGCCATCGGTACGTTGATAGATTCTCGATGCAACAACATCGTATTGAGTCAAAACTGACTCGTTCCACAAGAATTTTAACTGCGAACCCTCAACCATCTTCCATCCGGGGGGATGCAGGCTCACAAGCCTTTCAAGATCTGGTTTTGAGCCTTTAACCAGGAGACGCTCTCTCAACTCGACCAGAAGCAGCGAACAGAGGATCAGGAGCCCCAGAACGAGGGAGACAATGCTATGCTTTTTCATGCGCATACCGTAGAGGTTTTTGATCCTTTCAGCAGGGTGAGCAGCCAATCGATAACCGAAAGCAGCAAAAGAGCTACAATAAACGAGATAATTCCTGCCACTTCATGGAAGAGTCCCTGAGCAAAACCGTCGCCGACGTACCATGTCGCCAGCACAAGCGAAATGACTCGCCCCAAATTGGTCACTACAGCAACAGGAATAAGAGAGGCAACCAGCAACGCAATATGCCATGGAGCCCGCCGTGTCCCTGCTCTCAGGTAGATGACAAAAAGCGCCGTCAATGAAAAAATTGAGTTCATGCCTGAACACGCCTCAGTGACCTCTGCGCTGTATGGGCCAAAAAAGAGGATGACTCCATTGGCGACGACAGGAAGGGTTGTGGCACTCAACACCCTTGCACTGACCGATGCAATGGCAACCGCAAGTTCAGACGAGAGAATGTTTGGCGCAGCCCACCCGATCACCACAACAACGGTGCCAGCAAAAGCGATAAAGTGTGCAGAGCGCATATAATTTTGCGGAGCCAGCGCAGCCACCAATCCTGCCGCCAGGAGAAAGAGGCTCCAGACATCCACGGTCGCCGACAGATAGAAACGGCCGATGGCATAGAGCAGACAACCGGTACAGAAAAATGCTGAACCCCAAAAAAGAGAGCCAGTCTCCATACCAAGCAACGATGCAGTAATCGCCTTGCGCTCCGACCATAACGCAAACACTATCCCAGCGTAGAGGAGCGCCTGATCACTTTTTCCGGGAAACGGCGGATAAAGGATCATATACCTGGCCACCGAATAAGAGAAGAGCAGACTGAAAAGCACCCACGGGAACCATGATGCTTGCGGTTTAAAGGTCATGAGCGTACAACTTGTTATGGTTGCAGTAACACAGGAGTCGGCAGATCAAGCACAGCGGCGGATAAATTTTTCCGGCTCTTGCCAGAAGCAAATTCGCCGAAAAAGGTGACTTTTGCCGAATCGAGCGATTGGGTCAGAGTTCTCAAAAGCTCCTTTCTGCGCTGCTGCTCATTCAGAATTTCGGCGGCAGCCTGATTGGCCGCCTCGCCTTCAAGTGGCATCGGTACCGTAGCACGCAACACCAGAATCATCGAAAACTTCTCCTCAATACTCGCTATCTGGGGTTTGTTCAAACGCAACGTGCTCAAAACCTTGAAAATACCAAGGTCAATCTGATCGGTCGTCAGCGCCTGCATGGTGCGGCGAAAAGTCATTTTTTTTGCGCTGACCTGTTTGAGCAGTTGATGAAGCGAAGCGCCTCTGCCAGCGCTGGCATTCAAGGAGTTAAGAAATTGTTCGTTAACGCCGGGTATAACCACCTGATCATAGACTATGAGTTTTCTCTGTGAAAAAAAACGGTGATTTTTTGCAACGACCTTCCCGGCGGCTTCAGGCGACACCTTTATGGCTTGCGTGGCAAGATGCTGTTCTGCCATTCCTGCAAGTATTTTGCGGCGAGCTTCATACATTGTGATAATGAAGTCCGGAGAATTCTCCAGTTTCATCTCCAAAGCATGCTGTGCAAGCAGCTCCTTGCGAACCAGAAGAGAGAGGGCGCGTTGCCGCTCAACCTCCCCTTCAGCTCCGGGGAGAGCCGGACGACGAGAGAAGAAATCAACCTCACGCCGGGTTATCTCAACGCCGTTCACCACCGCGCTCAAACGATACCCCGCGCCCTTGCCAGCATTCGGAGAACATCCAGCAAGGGTAATAGCAAAAAGGCCGAAAACCAGCCCCGACTTCATGCGGCTTGATCAGATACTTTCGAAGATCTCTTCTTGAGCCAGTATGCCACCAAAAGAGCACCACCGACGCCCAAAAGCACCCATGTCGCAGGCTCCGGGGCTGGTGATGATGATTCTGACATATTCGATTCTGAAAGAAGCGATGACTGGTTATCACCCTGACCTCCTGAAGAGCCATCTCCGTTCTCTGATGATCGACCATCTTTTCCTGAAGAGCCGTTTCCGATTCCCTGACCGGCTCCATTGCCCGGACCTTGGCCGTCACCGGGACCGCCAGCCCCCTTACCCGTGCCAGAGACCGTATTTGCATCTCCCCCAATGTTCGCGCCGTTACCAGTATTGACCGATTGCGCCTCATTTTGAGATATCTTTTTCACATCATCAGCCCGAACTGTTCCGCTCAACACCCCCGTGGCCAAGACCACTGCGAGCAATCCAGATATCACCTTTTTCATAGTCACTCCTGTTGTTGGTGGTTCGTAAACTCTATGGGGTAAAATTCCTCAACGCACGCTTCAAAGATTTAACGGTATAAATCAATTTCATTTACAAAAAATTCCGGATGCGCTGAAAATTTATATTGCTGACACAATCTTTTTATGCGAGCCCGCCGGTTTCGGGTTGGTCGAAGTCCCTCTCATGAGCAGTAGTTTGCTACCCGCACATAGAAAAAGCCATGCTGGATATCACTCCAGAGTATCATGAAAAATAAGCCCATGAAATCGCTGTTTTTATATTATTTTTTTCATTTTTGGCAACTCAACCTGTCATCACTCAGAGGCGTGTATGTCGGTAAAGGGTCAAGGCCTTATGATCCCGCATTGTTGCTCTCCCTGCTTTTTTGTGGGTATTCAACGGGAGTATTTTCCAGTAGAAAGCTTGAACAGGCAACATACGATTCCGTAGCGTTCCGTTACATTACTGGTAATCAACATCCAGATCATGATACCATCGCGACGTTCAGGAAACGGTTTTCAGCAGAGCTGAAGGATTTGTTCAACCAGATCCTCATCATTGCCCACGAAATGGGGATTTTGAAGCTTGGTACGGTGAGTCTTGATGGTACGAAAGTCAAGGCCAATGCATCGAAGCATCAGGCGCTGAGCTGGCAACATGCTTGTAAAATTGAATTGCAACTCCAAAAAGAGGTCGAGCAGCTATGGTTACTGGCCGATCAGGCCGATCAAGCATTAGTTCTTGATGGCATGAAAATTCCGGAAGAGCTTGAGCGACGCGAAAAACGTCTTGCAAACCCCGGAAGGGAAAGCCATTTATGCCGTTCGTAAGAGCACGGTCGAACCAGTATTCGGGATTATTAAATCAGTGCTTGGGTATTGACAATTTATGCGACGAGGATTGGAAAATGTTGATGCAGAATGGACGCTGGTAAGCCTTGCCTGGAATTTGAAAAGACTGCATGTCTTGGCGAAGCCACGCCCAAAAACACAGGTACTGGCCGCTTGTAAGGCAAAATCAGGAGTACAGGGCAGCCAATTGGGGGCTTTTTGGTGTGCTATGCGCTTG
>CAIXCO010000361.1 GCA_903917955.1 uncultured Chlorobiaceae bacterium
AAGATCAGAAGCCTCCCTGAGCTCCTTGGGAATGGTTTTCAGCGACTGATAAAAGCTGAAAGCCATATTCCATGCCTGAGAGGTGAAAATGGCAAAAATAGCGGCCATTTCAACTCCGAACAGGTTACCGGGAAAGAGAGCAATAAAGCCGGTAACCGTAATGGAGAGAAAACCCAGAATTGGAACCGACTGAAGAATATCGAGGAGCGGAACCATAATGACTTCTGCCCGACGATTTTTTGCAGCCAACGTTGCGTAGGTAAAGGTAAACAGAAACGAAAGGGCGAGCGCAGCAACCATCCGGAGCACCGTACGCAGTGCATACATGGGAAGATTCGTCGGGTCAAGCGAAAGAGGGAGCACTTCACCCGGCACATAAGGTATCGCCATCTGCCGACTCCCCCATGCAAAAAGAGCAACCACTCCCATAACAAGGATAAAGGCAGCGCCATCCCAAAAATTTGGCAGTTTTTTTTTGATCTCCTCTACCATGAAACGTCGATCACCCATAACATTAATTTTTTCCTCAATTCATCGTAGACCCTCTCGAAAGCCCTTTACAGATCGGAGTAATTCTTCAGCCATCTGGTTCCTGACAGAAATTGCCGCAGTGGTTATGGCATAATCTGTGTTGCGCTCAGTGTAAGAATAATATGATGATACACCGAAAAGTGTTGCATGATTGTTAAGAAATCGCAAATAATTCACAATACCGCAACCGGCAACCAGCTCTTTACAAACAACGTTTCCATTTTTACTGTACATTCAGGAATATTTGAAACGGATGAGCAGTGACACCGCTTGCAATACTTTTTCACTCAATCAATTTTAACACTACCCAAAATGTCTATAACGTCTATAATTCAGGTTTTTGATCCCGCATTGTGCTGCAGCAGTGGCGTATGCGGAATCGATGTCGATCAAGCTTTAGTCAGCTTTTCGGCTGACGCGGATTGGGCTCTGCAGCATGGGGCTCAGATAGAACGCTTCAATCTGGCCCGTCAACCGATGGCCTTCGCAGAAAACCAGACGGTAAAATCCTTTCTCGACAGTCTGGGCGCTGAGGCCCTGCCGCTGATTCTTGTTGATGGGGAAGTACTCCTGAGTGGCCGATACCCAAGCCGGGCAGAACTTGCCGGTTGGGCATCCATAACGCTGCCTGCCACAGAGCCAAAACAAGCCAAAAGTTGCTGCTCCGATAGCAATTGCTGCGGATAATTCACGAAACCACTCCAATGAAATTTCTCAAAGAGCCCCCACGCTTCCTTTTCTTTACCGGAAAAGGGGGCGTAGGCAAAACCTCAATTGCCTGCGCAACGGCCATGCAACTCGCTGAAGCCGGGCGGCGAATCTTGCTGGTGAGCACTGACCCAGCCTCCAATGTCGGCCAGGTCTTCGGTATCACCATCGGCAGCAACATCACTCCTGTCGAGGCCGTTGCGGGCCTCTTTGCGCTCGAAATTGACCCGCAGGAAGCTGCACAGCACTACCGCGACCGCATTGTCAAACCGGTACGCAATCTTCTGCCAGAGAGCGTCGTCAAAAACATTGAGGAACAGCTTTCCGGCGCCTGCACAACGGAAATTGCCGCCTTCGACGAGTTCACCGCCCTCTTGACCGACTCAGCCCTGACCGCCGACTTCGACCACATCATTTTTGACACGGCACCAACCGGCCACACCATCCGACTGCTGCAACTGCCCGGCGCATGGAGTGGTTTTCTTGAAGAGGGCAAGGGTGACGTCTCATGCCTCGGCCCCCTTGCCGGTCTTGAAAAACAGCGCTCCCAGTACAGGGAGGCCCTCGAAGCCTTGGCCGACCCCTTGCGTACACGCCTGATTCTGGTCGCCCGGGCCCAGCAATCCACCTTGCGTGAAGTTGCCCGAACCTGTGAAGAGCTCGCCGCAATTGGCATAACACAACACCATCTCGTTATCAACGGCATACTCCCCCAAAGCGAAACGACAGAGGATGCACTTGCTGCTGCACTCTTTTCGCGTGAGCAGGCCGCATTATCGGCCATGCCTGAAAATCTCAGGGCATTGCCGACCGATCATGTCGCACTCAAACCCTTCAATCTGGTCGGCCTTGAAGCGCTGCGCCAGTTACTCTCCGACAAAGATCAGCTCTCGCTCTTCAGTGAAGAGGCCATCACACTTAACGCTCCCGGCCTGCTGAAACTGGTTGACGAAATCGCACTCAAAGGGAAAGGGCTTGTCATGTTCATGGGTAAAGGAGGAGTTGGTAAAACAACTCTCGCGGCTGCAATAGCTCTTGAGCTTGCCCGTCGAGGCCTGCCGGTGCACCTCACCAC
>CAIXCO010000362.1 GCA_903917955.1 uncultured Chlorobiaceae bacterium
GAACTCTCGGGCAAAACGCCGCAGGAAATTCTGCGCTGGGCTGCCGCCTTTTTTGCGCCAGGAGAGTGTGCGCTGGCATCAAGTTTTGGCGCCGAGGATCAGGTTATTACCGACATGCTGGAGAAGGAGCAACTCCGGATACCGATTTTTACTCTCGACACGGGACGTCTTCCGCAGGAGAGCTATGACCTCATTGAGGCAACGCGAAAGCGCTACGGCATTGAAATTGAGGTGCTTGTGCCTGAAAGGGCTCCGCTTGAAGCATTGCTGACACGCTACGGGCCAAACCTCTTTTATGAGAGTGTTGAGTTGCGGCGGGAGTGCTGCCGTATACGAAAGGTTGAACCGCTTGCCGGGAAGCTTTCGACCCTCAAGGGGTGGATCTGCGGCCTGCGGCGGGAGCAGTCAGTGACCAGAACAGGAGTGGAGCTGGTGGAGTGGGATGGCTCATTTGGACTCATCAAAATCAATCCTCTGGCTGAAATGAGTGAAGCCGAGCTCTGGGACTATATCCTTCAGCACGAGGTGCCCTGCAACGCCCTTCACGCTCAAGGGTACCCGAGCATTGGCTGTGCTCCCTGTACGAGGGCCATCAAGCCGGGAGAGGATATCCGGGCTGGCCGCTGGTGGTGGGAAATGCCGGAGCACAAAGAGTGCGGGCTGCACCGTGAACAACACAAACCTTCTTGACAAACGAGTGTATGGATCATCTTGACAAACTTGAGGCACAGAGCGTGTACATTCTCCGCGAAGCCTACCGTGAATTTAAAAGCCTCTGCATGCTCTGGTCGATTGGCAAGGACAGCACGGTCATGCTCTGGCTTGCGCGGAAGGCTTTTTTTGGACACGTCCCCATTCCGCTGGTGCACATCGACACGCACTACAAGATCCCTGAAATGATTGCCTATCGTGACCGGTTTGCCCTTGAGTGGAACCTCAATATGATTTATGGTGAAAACGGCGAAGCACTTGCCGAAAAACTCACCTTCCCTGATGGTACTACCGATCGTCTTACCTGCTGCAAATATCTTAAAAGTGAAGCGCTGAAACATACCCTCTCCGGCGAGTGGCCCCGTTACAGGATGGATCACGAGCAACGGCGCTATGTGGTTGATGAGGGACGGGAGCCCTATACCGGTGTGATCGTCGGTGTCAGGGCTGACGAAGAGGGGAGCCGTTCAAAGGAGCGTTATTTTTCACCCCGCGACAAGGATAATGTCTGGGATGTCGGCGATCAGCCCCCCGAGTTCTGGAACCAGTTCAAGACTGATTTTGCCCCCGGTACCCATGTACGCATTCATCCGCTGCTTGACTGGACCGAGCAGAACATCTGGGAATATATTGAGCGAGAAAAGATACCGGTGGTCTCGCTCTATTTCAATCAGGGAGAGGGGATTCGCTATCGTTCTCTTGGCTGTTATCCCTGTACCAATTCGGTCAATTCGGATGCGCGAACGGTGCCCGAGATTATTGATGAGCTGAAGAGTGGCAAGTTTTCAAACATTGCTGAACGCTCAGGGCGAGCCCAGGACAGTGAAGATGGCGGGCTGGAGACGCTCAGGCGCGACGGCTATATGTAATGCAATGGATAATTGACAATTGACAATGGCGGGTGACTGAACTTTTTTTTTGTTGAGAGTTATGAATAATGGACGAGCGCAGATGAATATTGTTATTGTCGGTCATGTAGATCATGGTAAAAGTACCGTGATTGGCCGACTTCTGGCTGATACAGGCTCCCTTCCCCAGGGCAAGCTTGAAGCGGTCAGAGAGAGTTGCCGGAGGAATTCAAAGCCTTTTGAGTATGCTTTTTTGCTCGATGCCCTCAAGGATGAGCAGGCGCAGGGGATTACCATTGATATGGCCCGCTGTTTTTTCAACACTGCGGCGCGTGACTACATCATCATTGATGCTCCCGGTCATATCGAGTTTTTGAAAAATATGATTACCGGTGCGTCGAGGGCAGAGTCGGCCCTTCTTGTGATTGATGCCGACGAGGGTATCAAGGAGAACTCAAAGCGGCATGGGCAGATGGTTGCGATGCTTGGCGTCAAGCAGGTGACGGTGCTGGCCAATAAAATGGATCTTGTGGGGTTCAGTGAGGCTGTTTTTGAAAAACTGAAGGCCGATTATACTGCATTTCTTGAAGCTATCAACGTGACGCCGGTCAGCTTTATTCCCATCAGTGCCCGTGAGGGCGATAACATCGCCTCCCATTCTGAGCGGATGGAGTGGTACAAGGGTGCTACGGTTCTGGAGCAGCTCGACCAGTTTGTCAGCGAGAAGGAGTTGCAGGAAAAGCCCTTTCGTTTTCCGGTTCAGGATATTTATAAGTTTACCCGCAGCAATGACGATCGGCGCATTGTTGCCGGAACCGTTGCCGCCGGAAGAGTGCAGGTGGGTGACGAGGTGCTCTTTCTCCCTTCAAATAAAAAATCGGTCATCCAGTCGGTTGAGTCGTTCAATACTGACCTGAAACATGTTGCATCAGCGGGGGAATCAACCGGCTTTACCCTTGCCACGCAAATTTATGTGCGGCCCGGTGAGCTCATGGTCAAACCCGGTGAATCCCGGCCGGAAGTGGGCAGCCGCTTCAGGGTCAATATTTTCTGGGTTGGCCGGGCGCCGATGATCCACAACAAATCCTACAAGCTCAAGATCGGTTCGGCGCGGGCTACGGTCAAGCTTGCAGAGATATGCAGTACGCTTGATGCCTCCGATTTGACCAGCAGCAAAAGCAAACAGCAGATTGACTGCCGCGACGTTGCTGAGTGCATTCTTGAAACATCCCGTCCGATCGCCTTCGATACCACTGCTGTGAGCGAGGCTACCGGACGGTTTGTGATTGTTGACAATTTTGAAATTGCCGGTGGCGGTGTTGTGGTCGAAAATCTTTCAGTTGGCGAGACACTCTTGCAGCAGCACATCCGTGACAGGGAGAGCAACTGGGAAGCAGGTCTTGTTCGTGCGGAACAGCGGGCCGTAGCCAATCGCCACAGAGCCAAGTTTATCGTCTTTACGGGAGCCAGGGGCAGCGGCAAAAGGGTTGTGGCCAAAGCGCTTGAGCAGGGGCTCTTTGCAAATGGCATGAACGCCTACTACCTCGGTGTGGCCACTATTGATCGCGGACTTGATGCCGATCTTGGCTCGCATTCCGACAGTGCAGGGGAGCGACTGCGGAGAATGGGTGAGTTGGCCCGTATTTTGACCGATGCCGGGCTTATTTTTATCACCACCATTGACGATGCGGACGATTACGATATCGAGACCCTGAAGTTGCTCAACGAGCCCAACGACATTCTTGTGATCAACAGGGGAGAGAGCAGCTTTTCACGCTACCAGCCCGATCTTCAGTTGGCCGATGGTGGAGCTGTGGCCGATGCCGTAAGTCTGGTTGCCGACCTCCTCAAGGCGAGGGAGATTATTATCGACTATCAGATATGAGCTTTTAAAGGAGAAATCGTTGACTTTGCCTCCCGCGCACCCGGGAGGCTTTTTTGTTTACTTTATTCAGATCTCATAATCGCTGGCAAAGACGCGGACGCGATTCAGGGAGACAAAAACATGATCGCCCTTGGCAAGCTGAAGGTTCTGGTAGAGCTCTCTTGGAATTTCGGCGTCAATCGGGTGTTCAAACCCTACGCACGCA
>CAIXCO010000363.1 GCA_903917955.1 uncultured Chlorobiaceae bacterium
CCAGGCTTGACGCAGAATTGAAGCGTCCTGCTCTATGGCTTTGGCCAATTGCGATTTGGGATACATGGCAAGATAGACGTTCGCTACCGTTGCTGAGGAGTTGTTCAGGATAAAGCGAAAGGGGCGTCCGCTTTTTGTGTTACTCCTCCCGATATAGGTGCAGACAATCGGTGCTGATGGCCGGTTTTCCTGTGAGTACCACGGCGCTCGGTGGCTGCAAAGATAGCCTTTGTGAACTCCTCGTGCTCTCCCTTCCTGCAGATAGGCAAACAGCGCAGGATAGCCCTCTCTGATTCTCTCTTCAGAAAGTTTGGTGTCGAGAAGAAAAAGCTTCCTGTCAAGAAGAGACCCACCTGCATCAGCCTCCACTTCGTACTCTGTCAGATAGCGCGGACTTGGCAGTATAGGGCGGAATGCTACCAGCGGAAGATTTCTTGCAATGATCTCTTTCTGATCGAGTATGAAAAAATCATTGTCTCCTGTAGCAATACCGCGCCGAATATCAAAAAAGTCGGAGATGACCGGGTTTGATCTCTTCATGCGAATATTGGCAAGAGGAAATCGGCTCCATTTTGCCTCATAGGCGAGTTCCTCACTGGAAACTTCGCGGCTGTATTGAGGTTCAAGCAGCGAGCCTCCAAACGCAAAAACAACCTTATGGTTCTTAAGGGGCGGCTCTTTTTTAAACCAGACCACGGCTGAAGAGACAAGTGCATCAGTAAACTGAACATCATCAGGACAAAAGCGATGGATTTTCAGCAGGGTTACCTTTTCAAGCAGATAGTGCTTTATCGCTTTGCCATAATTGACATCTATGAATTCGCTCGGTATGAGCCACCCTGCAACTCCGCCGCCAGCCATCCAAGTGTGTGATAGCCCGAGAAAATGGCAATAGAGCCCGGCAAGGCCGCTGAGTTTCATGCCGGTTGCCTGTGCTGTACGAGCCTGAAGCCGCACTTTATCCTCATTTTGCAGGTGATGATGCCGCACATAAGGTGGATTGCAGATCACCAGATTGAATTGCCCATCTGGATCTTGAGTAGTAAAATCCGCCAGTTTAATCGTAAAGTCTGAATCTCTCCAAAGGTGTGATGCAGGTTCTCCGTAATGGGGATCAATTTCAAAACCAACAGCTCCAGCACTCTGCCTTTCAGAAAATACCTGCTGAAATGCCGAAAAAAACGATCCTGTACCAACGGCAGGGTCGAGCAAACGAATCTTCTCTCCTTCAGGTATCAGGGTTGCCGCATAGGTCAGGATATCAAGGGCAAGAGCTGTCGGAGTGGCAAATTGGCCAAGACGATTTCTTTCTGCCTGGGTTTTCCTGGCATCAAGTTCAGCCTGAAGCTTGAGCCGAACCTGCTCAAATCCGTTATCTATCCCTGTCATAGTCATATCCCGAAAAGGGCCAAGTCATCAATGCGGTGCTCCCAAACCCAATCAATTCCTTCCGCCGCCTCATAACCAAGATATCCTGCATTGAAATAGCCACAAAGAAAAAGGGTGAATCGCACCGTATTGCCATAATTGTTCCGAAGCTGGCTCATCTTGACCGCTTCTTCCTTTCGACGTTTGTTCGTATTGGTAAAATCG
>CAIXCO010000364.1 GCA_903917955.1 uncultured Chlorobiaceae bacterium
ACTCCATCCGGAAGGAAAGTGTGATATCGCCGCCATCGGGAGAATATTTCACCGCATTATCCAGCAGGTTACCGAGCATAATATCAATCAGCATCGGATCACAGGTGAAATCGCCAGAGACATTATTCATCTCAAGATGAATTTGATGCCGGTCAGTATCTGTCTGTATGCGTTCCATGACAGCCGTGTCACCGGTGATCTGAAAGAGCCTTTTTCTTGGCTTCTTGAAAATGTTTATTCTTCCACAGTTCCGTTTTCTTCACTAATCCATTAAATTCAAACTCTTCTTCTGTTTTCTTCCTGTTTTTCAATACATTTTCTTTTCGCATTTTGTCTGAAGCTTGATGATTGACCCAGAGGTGCCGGGTCATGAGTCTTATCAGAAAACGTAAATGCCGCTGTTGCAAAGAATCATTTATTCCTGACTACCGTAGCGTCAAGCGTCAGAGGTACTGCAACAAACCGGAATGCCGCAAGGCAAGCAAAGCTAGATGCCAGAAGCGTTGGGTTGAAAAGAATCCTACCTACTTCAAGGGTTCTGACAATGTCGATCGGATGCTTGAGTGGCGGCGTATTCACCCCGGGCGGCAGCGCCGCAAGGGTTCCGGCACTGTGTTACAAGATATCTGCGACCGAATAGATGATGTAAAACAGGAAGTTATCCCACTTTTACCGCTTTTACCCACTGAATCTCCTGCATTACCCCCTGTGTTACAAGATTTCTGCATCGAGCAACATCCTGTTTTTATTGGGCTAATCGCTCATTTAACTGGGTATGTGTTACAAGATGACATAGCCGTGGTAACCCGCCGTCTGGAACAATTGGGACAAGATGTCATCTGTTCGACCAAAGGAGGCCGTTATGACCCACAAGTTCCCCATTTGTCCCGACCGCATCCGCAGCATTCCGGAGCAGTTCAGTTGGGTGGATCACCGTCTGGTCCGTGATCGCCACATTGAGCTGCTAAGCCACGAGGCTGCGGCACTGTATCTCTTTCTCATCACCGTTGCCGATTGCCAGGGCCTCAGCTACTACGCCGACGTGTCCTTGTGCGAACGCTTGGCTATGGATGCAGCGACGCTGGTCACTGCCCGTGCCTGTCTGCTCAAGTATAGGCTTGTCGCGTACAAGCGACCTCTCTATCAAGTGCTGGCCCTTGATGGTGGTGCCCCACAGCACACCCGTGCGTATTGCGTGAGTGCTGCCAGAACAGATATCGGCACTATGGCCATTGACAAGATTTTGGCTTCATTGGCCGGAGGTGCACCATGATCGACTACGAGACCTTTTCCCGTATCAAACACCTTCACCTGCAGAAGGGACTGACCGCCATGCAGATTGCCCGCGAACTTGCTCTTGATGAACGTACCGTGAAGCTCTGGCTTGCCGAGAAACAGTTCCGTCCCCGTAAATCAGTCGTTCGGCCAAGTAAACTCGATCCGTTCAAAGATACGGTCGTCAAGATGATCGAGTCATATCAATACACGGCACAACAGGTATATCAGCGGATTCAGGAGGAAGGATTTACTGGTGGCTATACGGTGGTGAAGAAGTTCGTCCGCAAGATAAGGCCCACCAGAAAGAAAGCTTTCCTTACCCTGGCGTTCGCACCGGGAGAATGTGCCCAGGTTGACTGGGGATCATATGGCTCGGTTCGTGTGGGTGAAACCACTCGGCGGCTCAGCTTCTTTGTGATGGTGCTCTGCTACAGTCGCCAGATGTATGTGGAATTCACAGTGTCTCAAACCATGGAGCATTTTCTTGCTTGTCATCAAAACGCCTTTGCGGCCTTCGGCGGGGTGCCAGCCAGAATTATGGTTGATAATCTTAAAAGTGCCGTACTCAAACATGCTGTGGGAGAAGCACCGGTGTTCAATTCGCGTTATCTCGACTTTGCCCGGTATCATGGTTTTGGCATCTCGGCCTGCGGCGTTGCCAAGGGCAATGAAAAGGGGCGAGTGGAAAACGGCGTTGGCTACGTGAAGAAGAATTTCCTCGCCGGTGCCGAGTTACCTGACTTTGCCGCTCTGGGTCCCGCCGCCAGAATCTGGCTTGATACGATCGCTAATGTGCGTATCCATGGCGAGACCAGACAGAAGCCGGTTGATATGCTCAAAGGTGAGATTACACATCTCCAGCCTTTGCCGCTGCACGCATACGATGTTGGCAATGTCTCTGCTGTGCGAGCCTCAAGTCAGTTCAGAGTTGCCCTTGATTCAAACCGCTATTCCGTTCCGGCTCGTTATGCGGGGCAACCTCTTACCATGAAAGCATATCCAGACCGACTCTGTTTCTACCACGAAGAGAAGTTCGTTGCCCGCCATAGTCGCTCCTTTGAACGCAACCGTGACTTCGAGGATCCGGATCATCCCAGAGAGTTGATCGCCCAGAGGAAGAAAGCGCGGGATCAGACCCTTCTGCGGCGCTTCCTGGCTCTGTGCCACTGTTCGCTTGATTATTACCGCGAACTCGATAAACGGCAGTTGAATGCAACGATTCACATCAGAAAGATTGTGGCACTGGCCGAAATCTACGGAGATGATGCTGTGGCTGGCGCCATCGATGATGCCATGAGACTGCACGCCATCGGCAGTGACTATATCGCCAACATCCTCGAAAGCCGGGCACGGAAACTCCCGGAACCTGGGGCGCTGCATCTGACGCGCAGGGCGGATTTACTCGATATTGCGGTGGAGGCACCGGATCTTTCCATTTACGACAATCAAACCATAGAGGAGGAGGAAACACCATGAGTGATGACAAACCCACGCAAAAACTTGAAGCAGATCTACGGATGCTTGGCTTGAACTTTATGGCGGAACACTACAACCAGAGGGCAGCAACCGCCGCCAGAGATACAATAACCCACGCCGATTACCTCGCCGGTCTCGCTGAAGGGGAACTGAACCAGCGCCGTGATCGCGCGACGATCCGCCGTATCAAAAGCGCCCACTTCCCGGTGGTGAAAACTATCGACCAGTTCTCATGGAGTTGGCCGAAAAAGATCAATCGCATGGCGATGCAGAATCTCTTTCGCCTCAAGTTTCTGGACGACCACGCGAATATAATCCTGCTCGGGACAGTGGGAATTGGCAAAACGCATCTTGCCACCGCCCTTGGCTATACCGCCTGTCTTGCCGGTAAATCGGTACTCTTCGCAACAGCGGTAGATGCTATCAATACACTTGCTGCGGCACAGGCGGCCAGTAAACTCAAAGTAGAACTTAAAAAGTATCTCTCGCCACAAGTACTCATTCTCGACGAACTCGGCTATCTCCCCATTGACAAGCACGGCGCCGATCTACTCTTTCAGGTCATCAGTCAGCGCTACGAACGAGGCTCCACAATCATTACCTCGAACAAAGCCTTCAAAAATTGGCCGGAAATCTTCAATAATGACAGTACGCTTACGTCGGCTCTACTCGACCGACTCCTGCATCATGCTGAAACGCAGGTTATCGAGGGGAAAAGCTACCGTATGAAAGATCTGATAGAAGCCTGAAGAAAACAAAACCGCCGACCTCGGTGAAAACTGAAGTCGGCGGACTGTTGTCACCGCATTTATAAAGTGCCGCAGTTACTGCATTTTCACGGAACCGCTGGCAGTCGAGAGCCAGACCGAATTTGTTCACCGGTTCCTCCCCGGCGGCATCCTGACGTATGTAAACAGTGCAATTGTCCAGTGGGCGGGCGTAAAAGCGGAAAAAATGATCGGCAGATCGTTCTATTCCTTTGTCCATAAAGATGATCGCGATAAAG
>CAIXCO010000365.1 GCA_903917955.1 uncultured Chlorobiaceae bacterium
CAAGGGGCTTGGATCGTTTACGGTAACGCATTTCCCCGCAGCGAAAAAGAGCAGCGCATCAACCGTCGTCTACACCCCGCCTGCTAACCGACTCGCCTTTACCACTCGGATGACAGGCAGTGATGATACCGTGCGTTTGGCAGTTTCGAAGCTCTCCATGAGTCCTGACGAAGCCGAACGGTTTGGCGTGGCTCTTGTCGCCCTCTTTACGAGTACCGTTCAGCAGCAGAGAGAGATTCACTTGAACGGGATTGGACGCTTTGCTTTGGAGCAGGGAGCCTGGCGTTTTTTTCCTGACCGCTTCCTTGAAGAGCTTTTGAACAGGGAGTATCATGATCTGCAGGAGGTTGCGTTGCCGCCGCGAGAGCAAAAGTATAGCAAGCTTCGTCATCTGGTGCTGCTTTCGCTTTGCACGATTGTCGTTCTGCTGCTTGCCTTTCGCTATGGTGGAGAACCGAATCCCGTTCCATCCCCTTCAGCCGTGCAGCAGCCATCCAGCATCGCAAACGTCGCCGTTCATGCAGAGAGGCTGCCAGCAGTGGTTCTTCGTGATAGCGTCACGGTACAAAAACCCATTGTACCTCTTGCAGAGATGGCGGAGGAAAAAGGCTCGCTTGTGCTGGCTCCGGAAAGTTATACGGTTGTGCTCGTTACTTTGAGCAAGGCGGAGAGTGTTCAGAAAGAGGTGGCGCGTCTGCGTTCAGAAAAGGTAATCGCTTTCGTCTGGCCAGCAGAGGTGAAGGGAATCAAATACTACAGGCTCATTACGGGCAGTTTTTTAAATCGTCAGGCAGCCAGAGAGCGTATCGGGCAAATGACTCAAAAAACTGCCAATGGCGCCTATACTCAACATATTATCAAGAGGGTTGTGCTTCATGGAGAAAAAGGGCTGTAACGCGTTGCATCCCCAGTCGATGTGTCCGGCATTCGGTGGGTTGAGGGTGCTGGCAAGAATTGATGGGGTGCAGGTTTGCCTGGTGGCCGATCAGGGTTGCCTCTATGGGCTCACCTTTGTGTCGCATTTTTATGCTGC
This sequence comes from uncultured Chlorobiaceae bacterium, assembly GCA_903917955.1. Taxonomy (GTDB): domain Bacteria; phylum Bacteroidota; class Chlorobiia; order Chlorobiales; family Chlorobiaceae; genus Chlorobium. The sequence continues at coordinate 1,034 of CAIXCO010000365.1, forward strand.
ACGCAAATCAATCATCTCTCCTGAACTGATGAATGTGCAGATTTCAGGTGGAACCATGATTGATGATGTGCGCCGCACAATAGAAGAGATTGCCCGTGACCCGGCGGTGCGCTTTATTCCCGTGGTCAGCACCTGTGTGGCTGAAACTGCAGGAATTGCCGAGGAGCTGTTGCCTCGCAGGGCTGGCAATGCGGAGGTGCTGCTGGTACGCCTGCCTGCATTCCAGATCAGGACGCACCCGGAGGCCAAAGATGTTGCCGTGGCGACGCTGCTTAAACGGTTTGGCCGTTTTGAGGGCCCGAAAAAGGTGAAATCACTCGTTGTGCTGGGTGAAATTTTTCCGGTCGATGCCATGACCATCGGCGCTGTTCTCCAGAAAATTGGTGTTGAGTCGCTGATAACGCTACCCGGTACGGCACTTGAAGACTATATCGAGGCCGGTCAGGCAGAAGCGTGCGCGGTGCTCCACCCCTTTTATGAGAGGACGGTTTCGCTCCTCGAAGAGAAGGGAGTGAAGATTGTGAAGGGTAACCCGATCGGGGCAAACGCCACAGCGCAATGGATAGGCCGTATCGGAGAGGCTCTCGGCCTTGATCTCGTGACGGTTCAGGCTATTGCCGAAGAGGAGGCAGGGAAGACTCGTGCGGTGCTTGCGCAGTTCAGTCAATTGAAGGGAAAGGTGATTGTTGCTGGCTATGAAGGTAATGAACTGCCGCTGGTTCGGCTTTTGCTTGAGGCTGGTCTTGAGGTGCCCTACGCATCAACCTCCATTGCAAGGATGGCGCTCGGAGAGGAGGAGCACCGGGTACTTACCATGCTCGGCACCGAAATTCGCTATCGTAAGTACCTTGAAGAGGATATGCAGGCGGTGATCGACTACGAGCCTGATCTGGTGATCGGCACCACCTCGCTCGACAGCTTTGCCAAGGAGCGAGGAATCCCGGCCATCTACTACACCAACAACATCTCCTCGCGTCCGCTCTTCTTTGCCGCTGGAGCCGCAACCGTGCTCGGCATGATCAGCGGTCTGCTTGGCAAAAAAGAGGTGTTCCGCAGGATGAAAGAGTATTTTACATGATCTCTGTTGAACCATTCATCATCAAGCAAACAAAGCCGGTAAAAAAAAATTACCGGCTTTGTTTTTGTCATACAGCTTGTTTCAATGGCTTATTACTTGGTGCTGCATGTAATCATACACTTTACTTTCACTGAGATAATTTGAGTTGTAATACAGGGTAACGTTACGAGAAACAATGCTTAATCTTAAGTATTGTTGATTACAAAAAGAGTGCTTTTTGGTTTAATTGTACGTTAACCGTTGTATGTATGCTTCCTTTTCAGAAGCCGATTTTGCCCAATTTCGGTACCAAAAAACTGCATTGTAACGCATCGCTTGCGGTTGTTTTGATCGCTGCCTTGCCATTATGCACGCCTCTTTCGCTTTTTGCCCACCCGCAGGAGTATGCTGTTACCTCCCGGGAACTCTC
>CAIXCO010000366.1 GCA_903917955.1 uncultured Chlorobiaceae bacterium
CCAATCTCCATAATCTGCGGCCTGGGTAATCCGAGTGCCTCTGCTTCACTGAAAATAAAGCTTATGCCGCTGCCCCAACGTTCCGTGATTTTCAGCTCACGAAAGACTCTGGCGATGACATGATTTCGGATTCTCGACAAGCCCTGTTGCATACTCTCAAGAGTCATTCCAGCCTGAAGGGTACCTGGATTTTCAATTTCAATCCTGTCATCAAAAAAAGCGATCCGAATCGGGGCTCCACGTTGAGAGTAGTCGGCATGCATCAGCGCATTGATGGCCGCTTCCCGCAAAATGGGGAGCGGTATTGCTCCCTCATGTTTCGAGTGTTTGCGGAAAAACTGCATAATACTTTCAACAGCCTGCGGCAAGTGGTCGTGAATGTCACTCTGGTCGAAGAGGAGAGCTTTATCGGTACCGGTAAAGCGTCCGCATTGCACCCAGCAATCGGAAAAATGGAGTGCTCGCTCTTTTCCAAACAGCAGGATAGAGCCCTTGGTAGGCACCAGCTTTCTCTGGTAGGAGGTGAGAAGTTTAACTGTCACAAGCGCCTGCTCATCCAATCTCCATTCGCTGGCAAAGAATTTCTGGACAGCGACCAGATCAAGGTCATCTTTACTTAGTTCCGCCATGGGCATTTCGTCAAATGAGATCCCCTCGGCCGAGCGGCCAAGTTCAGCAATCAGCGCCCTGTTTGCCTGGTGATTTGAACTGCCAATACGGACATAAACGCCCTGTTCGTGCCCTTCAGCTTTCAGCCAATGGGGACGCAGCGCACTGACAAACACATCGATTACAAGAAGTGTTGTGTCGTTGATGGTGATAAGCTCTATATTGGAAAAAAGATGGGGAGCGATGGAGTCGGCAATAAGACTGCGCAGCCTCTCCTCTTCATCGAGAGGAGCTTTCAGGCCGACAATCTCCCTGTCATCGCCCACACCTATAATCAACCGACCACCTGCGGTGTTGGCAAACGCTACCACAGTTTTCATCAACAATGTTGGTGATGTACTGTCGCGCTTGAATTCCAGGGTTTTGCCGTCGGGTTTGCTAATGATGTTGTTCAAAAATTTATGCATTGAGGCTCCTATCAGCTTCTTGAAAATGCTCTCACAGGGAATCATCCCGCTCGCTTTCGACAAGAGAGTTTATTTGTAGAGATAAAATAAATGTCAAATATAGAAATCCCTACTGCTCCTTCATCAACAATTCCTGCCTGCAGGAACACGGTTGAGCTGGTTTTCTGTCTACAAAAAAATCAGCCAGCCTGAAAAAAAAGTTCAGACGAGTTGAACTAAATTACGCTAAATTACATTATCTTGTCTGCTAATGTCTTTGATTGGTTGTTATTGCTCTCTTGTTACCTGAACCCGATTTTTTTTATCCGCTGCGTCTTTGTGATAATCAAAATTTTCGGGTTTTTTGCTGTCGAATAGTCGATTGTAAAAAAACAGCAACAAGAATCCTTTGCAGTTTTTCATTGATGACCCAGCAATGAGAGTAGACTTCTTGAATAGAGAGAGAGGGTACAGCGGTGCCTTCACTCTTAAACAATATGTTAAAAGGAGAATTACAATGAAAAAAAATATCTGGCTGATTGCCGGAATTTCGGGACTGTTTTTTGCTCATCCACCTGCCGTTGCTCAAGCGGAAGTAGGGATACGTGTCGGTGACGTACGTATCGGTATTGGAGATAATCGGCACCGTCCCGTTTTTGTTATCGATCGGAGACCGGATTTTATCTATCTGGAAGAGCGCGGTTTTTCAGTCTCCGTCGATGGCCCTTATGACATCGTCTATTACGGTGACGGCTATTACTTGTATCGTGAAGGAAGTTGGTACTATTCACGCGACTACCGCGGGCCATGGAGGCTTATCATGTATTACGACCTCCCTACCAGGGTAAGAAGGTATCGTA
>CAIXCO010000367.1 GCA_903917955.1 uncultured Chlorobiaceae bacterium
ACGACGCACAATCTCAAACCCCTCCTCAGCACTCGCGGGCCGCCAGGAGGATTCCACCCGCCCAACAACATTGCGCAACCGGTCGAGCGCCTCACGGCCACGGGTACCGCCCACCTCCACATCATTGGCCTGCGTATGCGGTGAGCCAGTCGTGTCTGAAGCTGGCAAGCTGATAACCAGCAAACAATTTTTGGCTAACTTGGCCGATTCGGTCAGCACTTGGGCAAAAGAAAACTGCGTCTCAAAGCCGCCTGCCGGAAGATCGCTCTGGTCATGGAGCTGGCGGGCATAAGCTACCCACTCATCAATCAGAATCATGCAAGGGCTGTACTCGTTAAAGAGCTCACGCAACAAATCACCGGGGCTGGTAGCCATCTCGTCATCAGCAGCCAAACGGTCAAAAGCCTTTTTCCCACCGAGCTGCCAGGCAAGTTCACCCCAAAGCGTACGCACCACCGTCCCGTCACCCTTCACCACAGGATTGCCGGGAGAGATCTTGTTGCCCACCAACACAACACGGTTCACCTTCGGCACGCTGCTCACACCGGTGGCGGAGAGAATAGTATCAACGCCCGCCAGCTCAGTCGGTGGAACTCCGGAAAAAAGGTGGTAGAGCGCCAGCATCGAATGGGTTTTGCCGCCACCAAAGTTGGTCTGCAACTGTACCACCGGATCACCACCCCCCTGTGTCATGCGTCGCACAGCACCAATCAGCATCTCCTTCAGGCTTTCTGTCAGATAGGTACGGCGGAAAAACTCAACCGGGTCACGATACTCATCTGTACCTTCACCAAGATGCACCTGCCAGAGGTCGGCGGCAAACTCAGCCTGCTGGTAACGGCCACTGGCCACATCGTCATGCGGCATAACTACCTCCCGCCACGGCTTGAGCATACCGGTTACCCCGGTTTCGAGCGCAATACCAGACGATTTTCTGCGCTCTCCCCGCGCCTGCTCATCAAAGCGGAGACGCAGCAACTCCATCTTCGCCCTCTCCACCTCATCACCCTCCGGTGCAGAGATAGCAGCAAGCAAGCGGCCAATGGAGTCCAATGCGCGATAGGCATCATCGCTGGAAAAAAGTTCCTGATGGGCCCATTTGTTGCGGCAGTCACGAATTTCCGACACAAGGCTGCGCTCCGAAAAGCCCAGCGTATGACGGAACACATCGTTCCAGATATCCCACATCAGTTTCAGCAGCGGCGCCACATCCCATTCAGCAATACTTTTGTTGACAAGGATCGGATCATCAACGAAGCTCTTCAGCCTCAGCATCGTGAGCACATTATCATCAATGGCAGCATTGACCTCGCGCTCAACAAAGGGCGAAAGACCTGCTTTCAGTTGTGCCAGTGCCTTGCCAACACGTTCATGATTCGTAAGGGCCATGGTTTACTTTTGATCAAACAAGTTATAGGTATCGGACACAACGGCAGAGGGTTTTTCCTGAGCCAGACGGGTAATCTCCGGCCAACTCTGTACCAGACCATTATAGCTCATCGCTTCATTGGCCCGCTTTTTACGTTCGCAGAGGGTGTAGAGGCGATAACAGAGTTCACGGGCAATTTCAGCCTTGCTGCCAAGCTTGGCCACAAGATCCGCCGCCGCACTTTCGCCGCTGATTTCGAGCACACGGATCAATTGATGAACCATTTCCCAGACAGTGAGCCGCGCATCGGTGGTTGGATTCCAATCGGCAGGCAGTTCAGCGGGTTTCAGCAGACGCACTTTCCCCGCTTTCGAGAGAATGATGCCCGCTTCGACCAACCCTTGAACAGCAGTGTTTTTTGACTTGGAGAGCTGCTCGGCAATACCGTAATCACCATCGTTGAAACCCA
>CAIXCO010000368.1 GCA_903917955.1 uncultured Chlorobiaceae bacterium
ATGATTTTCAGGTTTTTCACGGGCTTGTCAAAAAAGAGATCCCTCGTTTCAGTGATATCAATCTTTTTGAAAAGATTCACATTAAAGTCGGAAGCAAGACGGTAGTTACTGCCAAAAAGTTTTTCAAGCGGATTGATCTGCACAAGAATCCCCTTGGCCACCAATTGGTTAAAAGTCCCTGAAATATAGTAGGCCGTATAGAGCTGACCCTCCTGTTCCTGAATAAACTCATCGAGTACATCCACGGTTGCCATGAGTGATGAGACCTGACTGTTCAGCTTCTGGACATGACCCTTGAGGGCACCGACCTCCCTGTCCTTGGTGTTGATTGCAATTTTCAGCTCAGAAACAAGCCGGTCAAGCGACTCTACACGATAGGACGAGGAACGGTTCTCCTCCTCAAGTCTCCGTAGAAGATTTTTGCTTGAGACCAGTGAGGAATCAATAAAATGGATACTCGCCATAATATCCTTGCCGATTTGATCCACATTTGTCGTCTCCTTGCCCTCAATCCCGGAAGAGAGTCGTTCAACAACAGCCTCTTTCTGCTGAATCCTGCCAAGATTTTTCTGTACCTGGGCAAGAATCGCCATCATCGACTCGACGTGCTCCTGCCGAGGATCCGGCTTTGGCTTCTCCGGGTTACACGAAGAGAGCAGAAGAAGAACTGCAAAAAAAACAACCCCGGCAACCTTCAGCCGACTATCCCTTACAGCCATTGAATCCATTGTTTTATCCCTTCTTTTGTACCATACCATCTGGTATGCGGTGTTGGAAGATGTCCTGCATCTGCAATAGTAACATTTTCAGCACCTTCAAGAAAACAGCTTTCTGCAGGAACAATCCCGTCTCCCCCCACCCTGCCATCCTCCTGAACGCTTCTATAACACTTGAAACACATTTTTTCAACAAAACCTCCCTGATCATTGCCATGATACTTATCGCAGACGACAGAAACAACACGACAACGCTCAAAAAAATCCTTTTGCAGATGGCTGAAAATAAAATCCGTCTTTATCTTCGCATATCGCTCATGAGTATGAAACGGTGTGCCCAAAGTAACCAGCTTCGAAACCCTCCCCCGGGTACGATAAACATCACCCTGAAATGGCTCTTCAAGAAGATAAATCATCGCCACGGTTCCCCCGCCGCTGTGAGCCACAAGTGTCACCGGTTCATTGGGAAACTTCCGCTCCATCTCCCTGACTGCCCCGTCAACAGCCTTCATCACCCGGTTTGTTGATTGTTCCGGTGAAGGAGGAAACCCAGTCCAGTCAAAAAGCGTCACCGGTGCCACAGCAATCCGCTCTCTGGAAAGATAGCCTGCAAGCACCTCCTTCATCGGATCATAAAAGCTATCCCAGAAAAACACACCGGGAATAATCACTACAGGATTTTGCGATACCCCGTTCATGAGAGTTCATGTTTATATTTGCACAAATGATACTGAAACGCTGCTTTTTTAAGCCAATTTTTTCAACACTTCAAGAAGCAGGCTGACACCAAAACCAGTTCCCCCATTCACCTTGCCAGCACCCTTGGGCGCAAATGAAGGGCCGGCGATATCAATATGAGCCCAATTTTTATGACCATCAATAAATTTTTCAAGAAATTTGGCCGCTGTAACCGTGCCCGCTCCACGCCCACCGGTATTATTAACATCGGCAACATCAGACTTTATCTGCTCGGCATAGAGATCCCAAAGCGGTAAACGCCACACTTTTTCGCCAGAGTGCTCGCCCGCCTGAAAAATAGCATCAGCCAGCTTGTCATTATTGCTGAAAAAACCGGCAACCGAATAACCGAGCGCAACAATACAAGCTCCAGTCAGCGTCGCAATATCAATAATCACATCAGGCTGGTACTTCTCCTTTCCGTAGGTCAGAGCATCAGCAAGAATCAGCCGACCCTCGGCATCGGTATTGCCAACCTCAACCGTAATCCCCGAATAGGTGGTGATAACATCTCCCGGTCGCTGAGCCGTAGGACCTGGCATATTGTCTGTCGCTGGAATCAACCCGATAATGTGCACAGGAAGACGAAGACGAGCTGCGGCCTCAATCGCCCCAAGAACGCTGGCAGCTCCCGACATATCCGACTTCATCTCACCCATATTTTCCGATGGCTTGAGCGAAATTCCGCCGGAATCGAAGGTGACTCCCTTGCCGACCAATGCAACAACGTTCTTTGCTTTCTCTTTTGGCTTGTACTCGAGAATAATAAAAGTTGGAGGATAATGGCTTCCTTTGTTGACCGCAAGCAGACCACCCATACCAAGAGCCTCTATCTCATGCTTGTGAAAAACCGTCACCTCATACCCGTATGTTTTGCCGGAGTCCTCTGCCGCTTTGGCAATATCGACAGCCTGTAGATAGTTCCCTGGAAGATTGACCAGATCCCTCGCCATTTTCTGGCACGCGCCAACAATCCGGCCCTCGGCAGCACCTTCCTCACTCTTCGCAACAGCTCCTGCAGTAACCCTCAGAAGAAGTTCACAAATCCCTTTCGACGATTCACCCGACTCCTTTTTATCGAGCTTGCCACTTTTCAGGCGATCAAACCGGTATGAACCGCCATAACAGCCCTCAACAAAAGCAGCCACAAGCGTTGCGACACTCTGCCCGATCGTAACAACAAGCACCTCGATACCTGAAAAGTCAACCGCAATGCTCTCGATCTTCATCTCCACAGCCCTGGATGCAAAAGAACGTGCCGCCTTCCGCCAATCATCAAGGGTTACTGTTTCTCCAAGCCCAAGCAGCGCGACCCTTGAAGCAGAGCACTTCCCACTCTCACCATAGGATACAACAATCTCACCAGCCTCAGCCTTGAAATCTTTCAAAACCTGGGCGTCAATACCTAAGGCAGCAAGCCTTGGTGCAGCCTCTTTTTCCAACTCACCACTGCTGAACGGCAGGGCAAGAAAAGCGCTATCCACACCGGCAAGATCGCTTGTTGTTACTGTTATTTTCATAGGAATTCAAAAATCAATGTTAACGGTAGTGCAGTTACGCTTTATTATTCTTAAGGAAGAGTCGCAAATCTTCAAGCAAGACCATCTGGGCCTTGTCGGAAGAGAACTGAAAAAGACACCCGGCAGCATTCATGTGACCGCCGCCCCCATACTTCTTGGCAAACTGATTGACATAGATCTCCCCGCGTGACCTGAAACTCGCCTTGGTTCTACCGTCCTGCATCTCGACAATAAGCACGGCAATACGAACCGAAGGAACACTGAGAAGATAACGAATGATAAGGTCGGTATCGAACAATTTGCTTCCCGTCGCCTTGATCATATCCTGTGAAATGAAGAGCCACGAAATATCTCCCTCATCAAGAATGGTAATTGCACTCAAGGCAGCACCAAGAAGTTTGAGCGCCGAGGTTGTCAAAGAGTTGTAGATCCTGTCATAAATTGCCGAAGCATCAGCTCCCTTCGCCACAAGATCTCCAGCAAGCCGATAGACATAGGGCGTTGTTTTGGGAAAACGGAATGAGCCGGTATCCGTCATGACGGCAACATAGAGCGCCTCGGCCACTTCCGGGGTAAAAAGCTCACGACCAAGCCGCTCCTGAAGCGCATAAATAAGACCATAAACAAGTTCACCGGTCGAAGATGCGTAGTTTTCACACACCATCACATCAGTAAAATCTTCCGGCTCAAGATGATGATCGACGCAGACAATTTTCAGGGCACCCAGCTCTTTTGCAAATTTTACATGAGGCCAAAGCGAACCCATCCTTTCATGCATGTTGGCGTCGAGCAAAAAAACAACATCACAGAGCGAGAGTTCCTGGATGGCCTCCTCACTCTTCTTGTCAAAAAGGGTTATGGGATAAAGCTTCTTTAAAAAAAGGTAATTCGGAGGGACTTCCGTAGGGTTGACAATGGCAACCTCCTTGCCGAGCGACTTGAGCACCCTTGCAAGCGCAACCTCACTGCCGAGGCCATCACCATCAGAATTTTCATGGGTTGTAAAAACAAAATGCTGATTATCAAGGATCGCATCAATGACCGGAGACCATTCCGCGGCACTCAGCGTCCGACCATACTCTGGTACTATCATTAGAGGTTTGTAACTTAAAAAAAAGGTTCTATTTCCAGACTCACCTCCCCGCTGCTTTGAATCGGCTGTGGGGAGATTGTCGAAAGATAAAAGATAAACAGAGAAAACCGGCGGGAATATTTTTTGAAGGATGAATGAACTCATGAATCTATTTGTAAGCTTCCCTCAATGATAACTGGATTACTTGGTTGAGGCAGTGTAATGATAAAAACAGTGCCGCCTTCTGGCAAACAATCTACAGTGAGGGTGCCTTCATGTTTATGGGTGATAATGTCATAACAGATGCTCAGCCCGAGTCCTCTTCCCTTCCCTTGGCCGGGATTTTTGGTGCTGAAAAAAGGCTCAAAAATATGCGTACGGATCTCTTGTGAGATGCCAGGCCCATCATCAGCAATTGAGCAGTAGATGTTTTTACTGTCAAACCATGTATGGATGGTGATTTTACCATTGCCACTCCTCTTTTGTGAGGCAATGGCAGAAGCACTGTTGACGATCAGGTTGAGGACGACCTGATTGATCTGTTCCGGATTACATCGTACCGGAGGCAACTCTTCAAGCTTTGTTTCTATATCCGCACAGTTATAATATTCATTACGCGTAAGTATGAGTGTATTACGGATTCCTCCGTTGATGTCAAACAGAATTTTTTTATCGGAGGCATCCCGGTTCGAGAAGCTCCTCATACTGTTTCTTTGAGCCATAGCATATCTTTTTCTTTTTTCCAGACAGGGAGCCAACCGTTCATACCGAAGTGGTTGGTATGTTGTATTCCTGCTTCGTGGTTCGCTCTCTGAATTGCAAGCGCTTTGTTCCAGACGTAACGGCACGAGCCAGCGATTCGTCGCATGAGCCGTTGTTGCTCCCCGTTTGGTTCAATCCGGAATTTGTATGCTTGCAAGAGTTTCATACTTTAATATAGGTAACCTATCCGCCAAAATTGTCGGTTTCTGTTTTAGTGAATAGCCTAAAAGGGGAATCAAGCAGAATGATTCGGAAGAAGCGTTATCCTTGTATTGAGGGTAATCTACGGGAGGGAGCCTTGTGGTCAACTCACGGTAGGACTTCCACCTCCAAGATTTTGCACATGCTGGGCGCACAAACAGGCCACTTGCAGTGGCCACGCTATCCATCCCCGCCCTAAAGGGCGAGGTTTTCCGCGAATTTTCGATAAAGTATAAATTTTTGGTTCTTCTTTTTGTCTTTAAACAAAGCTATTCAGGAATCCCTTGTCATCGCAAAAAGCGAATACAACAACATTGCCATAGTTGACTTGACGCTTGAAGAACTTCCGCAACTTCTTTGCAATCCCTCACAGATCAATCAGGTTATCCTCAACCTGATCATCAATAGCAGCCATGCCATCCAGTCACAAAACAGGACGGGTCCTGGCCTGATAGAGATTAAAACATGGTCCACGAATGAAACAATCTTTTTTGCTATCACCGATGATGGCCCAGGAATTCCTGAAGAGATAAGAGCGAAGATATTTGACCCCTTTTTTACCACCAAAGAGCCCGGCAAAGGGACTGGACTCGGACTGCACATCTCCTACAACATTATCGTCAACAAACATCACGGAACCCTTTCCGTAGAATCTCCGCCTGAGGGAGGCACAACGTTTACCGTTTCACTACCAATACGAATGACTTCGTCATCTCCTTCCGCATCCTGAAAAAGGTGCGCACAAGCCGGGCGTCATGAATGTTGAACGCCATTATATTGGGCTGTGCGGGCCATATCCCTCTCTCGCAATAGTGTTGGATTGATAGATTGAATGATTGTAGGAACGATAGATTACTTGATTGTATGATTACTGGATTAAACGATCAATAAATCCCCCCATTATAGGAAAACAAATCTGCTTTTGCGGTTTGTCCTGATACAGCAAAACCTCATCTCAACCAAAAGCTTGCATGGTTTTAACATGAATCATCAGGTTTTTTCGGAAAAGCTATGAAGCTCCAGC
>CAIXCO010000369.1 GCA_903917955.1 uncultured Chlorobiaceae bacterium
AAGCTATTTTACCGACGAGATTCAGATGGTTGGCGTCGTCGGCTCCGACTTTGAAGAGAAGCATTTTGAGCTGCTGCACTCCAGAAACATCGATACCAAAGGAGTTCAGATGGTCGAGGAGGGAAAAACCTTCCGCTGGGCTGGCCGTTACCACTACGACATGAACACCCGCGACACGCTCGACACCCAGTTGAACGTCTTTGCTGATTTCGATCCCGTTGTACCCCACCAGTACCGCGATGCGGAATTTGTCTGTCTCGGCAATATCGACCCGGAACTGCAACTCAAGGTGCTCGACCAGATCAACAAGCCAAAACTGATCATCCTCGACACCATGAACTTCTGGATCGAAGGAAAACCTGAAGAGCTGAAAAAAACCCTTGAACGGGTTGATATTTTCATCCTGAACGACAGCGAGGCAAGGCTGCTCAGCGGCGACCCGAACCTTGTCAAATCGGCAAGAATCATCCGCCAGATGGGGCCAAAAACCCTGATCATCAAAAAAGGAGAGCACGGCGCCCTTCTCTTCACCGACAACGGCATCTTTGCTGCTCCGGCTTTCCCGCTTGAATCCATCTATGACCCAACCGGTGCCGGCGACACCTTTGCAGGAGGCTTTATCGGCCACCTTTCACGCTGTGAAACCATCACCGATACTGAAATGCGCCGGGCGGTGCTCTACGGCAGCGCAATGGCGAGCTTCTGCGTGGAAAAATTCGGTACCGAAAAAATTGCCGCACTTGATCTGCTTGAAATTGAAGACCGCTACCAGAGCTTCCGGGAGCTTTCAAGAACCGACGAATAAGAGTGGGCAGGCAACAATAATTTTAACAAAAAAGAGATGGAATCGCTCAACCTCCTCGATTACAGTTTCATCGTCGGCTACCTTTTACTGACGCTTGTTATCGGACTCTGGTTCTCCAAACGCGCCTCGGAAAATGTCGGTGAATTTTTTCTTTCCGGGCGCCAGCTCCCCTGGTGGATTGCCGGTACCGGCATGGTAGCAACAACCTTTGCCGCCGACACTCCCCTGGCAGTGGCCGGATTTGTAGCCAAAAACGGTATTGCCGGTAACTGGGTCTGGTGGACCTTTGTTTCAGGCGGAATGCTGACCGTCTTCTTTTTTGCCCGTCTCTGGCGAAGGGCCGAAATTTTGACCGACCTTGAATTCATCGAGCTGCGCTATAGCGGTGCGGCAGCCCGCTTTTTGCGCGGCTTCAAGGCGATCTATTTCGGTCTCTTCATCAACGCCGTCATTATCGGCTGGGTTAACCTCGCCATGTACAAGATTATCAGAATCATGGTGCCGGAGCTGGACCCCGTACTGACCATTATTGCCCTCGTCCTGCTGACCACCTTTTATTCCGGCCTCTCAGGGCTCTGGGGTGTCTCCATTACCGATGCCGTGCAGTTTGTCATCGCCATGACGGGCTGTATCATTCTTGCCGTTCTTGCCGTTCAGTCGCCCGTGGTAGTCTCTGCCGGAGGCTTGACCAAAGCGCTGCCAGCGTGGATGTTCGACTTCTTCCCCACCTTTACCTCTTCAGGCAAAAGCATCACGGGAGCGATCGCCCTTCCCTTCATCTCCTTTGCTGCCATGGCCTTTGTTCAGTGGTGGTCATCGTGGTACCCCGGCTCAGAGCCTGGTGGCGGCGGCTATATCGCCCAGCGGATGATGAGCGCCAAAAACGAAAAGCACTCGCTCCTTGCAACACTTTGGTTTACCGTAGCCCATTACTGCCTCAGGCCGTGGCCCTGGATCATCGTCGGCCTGGTCAGCCTCGTCATGTTTCCCGACCTTCCAATGAACCAGAAAGAGGATGGCTTTGTCTACGTCATGAAGGCGGTACTCCCTCCCGGACTGAAAGGGCTGCTGATCGCCGCCTTTCTTGCGGCCTACATGTCAACGCTCTCAACCCACCTGAACTGGGGCACGAGCTACCTCATCAACGACTTTTACAAGCGCTTTCTGAAAATAGGCGCCAGTGACAAGCACTATGTAACGGTCTCCAAAATCACCACCTTTTTGACTGCGGCCTTTGCCCTCTATATCACCTTCTTTGTGCTCGACACCATCACCGGTGCATGGGAGTTCATTATCCAGTGCGGTGCAGGTACCGGCTTTGTACTGATCCTCCGCTGGTTCTGGTGGAGACTGAACGCATGGTCGGAAATAACCTCGATGGTGGCCCCCTTTATCGCCTTCTCCTGGTTGCAGCTCTTTACCACCATCACCTTCCCCTTCTCGATTTTCATCATCGTTGCCTTTACCATCACGGCAACCCTTATCGTCACCTTTCTGACGCCTCCAACCGAAACCGCCCAGTTGGAGACCTTCTACAAAACCACACGGGTCGGAGGAAGGCTCTGGAAAAAAATCTCGAAAAATCTGCCCAATGTAGAGTCCGACAGCGGCTTTATCATGCTCTTTGTTGACTGGGCACTCGGCATCATCATGATCTATGCAATCCTTTTCGGTACCGGAAAATTTATCTTTGGCGACACACTCCAGGGATCACTCTACCTTGGTGCGGGAATCATTGCCGGAGCACTCATCTTTGCTGACCTGAACCGCAGGGGCTGGAACAACCTGAACTGATAAGGCGACTATGGCCAAACCGGCACTTATTCTTGCATCGCAGTCACCAAGACGGCGCGACATTCTCTCGTTGACGCTCCTCCCGTTTGAAACCTTGGCGGTCGAGACTCCGGAAGAGCTCGACCCCTTGATCTCCATCGAAGAAAATGTCACCAACATCTCGCTTGAAAAAGCTGAGGCCGCCCTGCTGCTGCTATCGCCAGAAAAAGGCAAAAACAGCATCATTTTGACCGCCGATACCGTCGTGGCAAAGGGAAACAGAATTTATGGAAAACCGGCAGGATTTGATAGTGCATTCGATATGCTCAAAAGCCTCCAGAACCGCTCGCACCGGGTCTACACCGGTTTTGTGCTCCTTTGTGGCCTTAAAACCCACACCGAATGTGTGACCACCACCGTTGAGTTTGAGCCCATGACCGACAACGAGATCAAGCGCTACCTCCTCTCGGAAAAGCCTTACGACAAAGCCGGAGCCTACGGCATTCAGGATCCCTTGATGGCTTGCCACGTCCGACGAATTGAGGGATGCTACTACAACGTTGTCGGTCTCCCCCTATCAAGGGTCTGCAAGGCACTTAAAACCTTTTTATGATGCCTCACTACCAAAAAAAGTAAAGCAATTTCGCCCCCTGCTCTTCGACTGGTACATGGCTTCATCGGCATGTTTCATAAGCGTCAACTCATCCGAGCCATGAAGGGGAAAAATGGCAATGCCGATGCTGCACGAGATATTGAGGCGATGACCTTGAATTTCAAAAGGCTCAGAGAGAGTATGAAGAATATTTTCGGCCACAGTCACCGCATTCGATAGTGCCGCAATTTCTGGAAGCAAAACAACAAATTCATCACCGCCAAGGCGTGCAAGGGTATCGCCGCTCCTTCGCAAAGCCCCGAGAGTACGGGTTGCAACCTGCTGGAGCAGCAGGTCACCCATCCCGTGACCGAAGGTATCGTTGACAGGTTTGAATTTATCAAGATCAAAGAGAATCAACGCGGCCATCGTACTGCTCCGCCGACACTGGGCAACGGCCTGGACGATCCGGTCAGAAAGAAGACGGCGATTCGGCAAGGCGGTCAGTGAATCATGCATGGCCATGTTTTCAATAATGTACTTCTGAGCCTGAAGGATCTTCTGTTTCTCCTCCGCATTTTTTTTTGCCACAATATCCCATACCGTATCGGCAAGCAGGCCGACCCATTTTACATCACTCTCATCATAGTTCGAACGCTTGTTGCCGACACCGAGAATCGCAACAACCCTTTCATTGCGCAAAACCGGCACAACCACCTCACGCGTCACCTCTGCATGACCCTCAGGCATCCCTTTGCGCTCTTTGAGTGCACCGTAATCATTATGGATAATGGCCTTCTTCTCCCGCGCCGCATCAGCCCATACGCCAGCCTTGTCGAGGGCGTAGTGCTGCCCCTCACCCTCCGCATTGCACATGTGCTTTATCGTGTTGGTCGACCACGCCTCAAGTGTCAGCGTTATCTGATCCTCCGCAACAAAGTGAAAAAAGCTGATTGAGCTGTCGGTCAGCCGCTCGGCTTCATCAAGTGTCAGTTGCAGCAGCTCCTTTATTGAATGATTCGCCTCCATCTCAAGCAGGGCGATGTGGAGTGCTTTGGCAGTTTCGTAGTGCCTGCGCTCGGTAACATCATGAATAATGGAATAAAGAATGAATTTGCCATTCGTCTCAATCGTGCTGCTGTACACCTCCACATCGCGGACAGAGCCATCAGAGCGACGATGGCGAAACAAAAAACAGGTTTTTTCCCCTGAACGGGTTTGCTCAATGGCAGCCTCTATCTCTTCGGGAGTGAGGGCATTGATCTCCTGAATACGCTTGCGGCGAAATTCATCAATTGTCCACCCATAAAACTGCAGTGCGGCCTGGTTGGCATCCAGGATGAAGCCTGTATCAGTCTCAATCATGAGCATGATGGCCGAATGGCCATCAAACATCGTCTTAAAACGCAGTTCACTTTGGCGGAGCACCTCGTCGGTTTGCTTACGAAACTCCAGCTCAGCCAGCAATTTCAGTGAGGTACTGCTCAACTCTGCAGTGCGCTCTTCAACACGCTCTTCCAGCTCGCGGTTAAGCAACTGCAGTTTCTCTTCAGCACTCTGGCGCTTTTTGACTTCACGGTTGATGCCAACAAGAGAGAAGATAATGAGAGCAATGCCCGAAGCAAAGCCTGTTGTCATAAAAACAATCATCCGCTGCAAGCTGCTGTCGGCCACCGCTGAACGCTGCTGCTGCAGCAGCTCCTCCCTTTTTTTCATCTTGACAACAAGAATACGAATATCACGCATTATCAACCTGCCGACGTCTGTGGCTATCCACTCCTTCGCACCCTCAAACCCGGCACTTCTCCTCAACTCAACAACTTTTTTCATAAAGGCCAGTTTCTCGCCGACAAGAGGCTCCAGCGCGGCAAGGATCTCCTGCTGCTGAGGGTCAATGATCAATTGATGCAGATCCTTCAGATGCCTGGCAATCCCGTCTTTCGATGAAACCGCCTCATAATAGGGTTCAAGAAACTTCTCGTTACCCATAATAACGAAGCCGCGTGGCGCTGTTTCGGCATCATTAATCAGAGCGAACAGTTCCTCAAGTCGGCTTTGTATGAGCAGCGTTCGACTGACCAGCCGATTATTCTCGATGAGAGCGTCTAAATGAAAGACCATGTAGAAGTTCAGTCCGAGAATAATTCCGAACGCGAGAATAAATGCAATTTTTGGAGTGCGGCGAACCAATTTAAGTTTCATAATAAGTTTGGTTATAATCTCCAGACCAGGAGCGCCTCTTCTGCTCTGGCATCCCTGTCAACAAAGCCGTTAAAATCAAAAAAGCAATCTTGTTGTTGCCGTTATGATGCCGGTGGTGACCTGTACTCTGTTCGCTCCCTGTAGCCGTAAGCTAACTTTCCTCTTACCAGCAGATCATAGATCCCCATAAGCCGGCAGAGAACATGAAATTGATGAAAACCGAAATGTTCAATAAACCCGGCCAACAACATGCGGATAATGTCACGGGTTTTATTTTGCCGCATTCTGGTCGTTGCCTGCTGCAGCACCGCGCATGCCGAAACAAGGGTGCCGAGCATAACTCCAAAAATAAAGAGCAGCATCAGGATATCCGGACTGTCTATCCTGAAAAATAACACCACAACAGCGATGATGTAGGCACAAGCCTCCACCACGGCAGAGAGTGCTTCAAAAATGAAATAAAAAGGAACTCCGAACATCCCAGCCATCCCGTAACGATAATTGAAGGCCATATCACGGTTCCAGATCAGCGACTGCAGAATGGCCCGCTGCCAGAAATTGCGTTGTGAACAGAAGGCTTTAAGGGTTTCGGGTACCTGACTGTAACATCCGGGATCCGGGATATAGGTAATCTCAAAATCGCGGGCCTCTTTATGCTCATGAATGTAGCGGTGAAGGGATACGGTAAGCTCAAAATCATCAACGACCGCGTCAACATTAGCCCCCCCGACAGCAATAAAAATCTCTTTTTTGATGATCGTAAAAGCACCCGACATGCAAAGCATACTCTTCAATCTGGTGAGTCCCAGTCGGGCCCATTGAAATGAGCGGAGATATTCAACCGCCTGAAAGAGCGGGATCCAGGTTTCAGGCAAATTACGCTTTATGATCCGGCCTTGTTCAACAATAAGCCCATTTGAGGGCCGGATGATTGCCGCAGCAGCAACCACGTTTCGGTTATAGAGGAAGGGGCGAATCATATAGAGCAGGGCATCCTCTTCAAGCACACAATCAGCATCGATCTGGCAGATGACAGGATAACGGGCATGGTCAGCTCCAGCATTGTTGGCATCAGCCCGCCTGCCGTTCTCCTTGTCGACAACAATCAGGTTCTTGTGAACTGTGGAGTGGTAGACCGCACGAACGGGTTTTGTCTGGAGCCGCTTCTTGAAAACCTTGTCGAGAGGCACGAGTTGAAAGGTATCAATCAGAAGTTTCAATGTGCCATCTTCGGAGCCGTCATTGACAACAATGACCTCAAACTGCGGGTAGCGGAGCTGCAAAACATTGAGGAGTGTGGGAACAATCACCTTCTCTTCGTTGTAGGCGGAAATAATAATCGATATGGGAGGCGTCAGAGGGGAATCGCTGATGCGTTTGAACTCCCGAAACTGAATCCCCTGGTGGTAGCGTTTTTGCCCGAAAGCACCGAGCAGAATGAGCACAAGGTAAATTCCATGCATCGTCAGGTAATAGATGAGAATCATCCTGATAAGGATATCAAGGACGGCAAGCATATCCGGACTCATGGTTTCGTAATAATGGTACTGCTTTTCATAAGACTTCGCTCCTGCATAACCAGCCGACTGACTTCAGCAGCAAATCGATCTTCATGGGTAAGGGTATTTTCCAGAGCGGTGACGCCCTTGTGACCAAGTTCAGCCAACGCATCGGCTGAATTGTAACGAACCCACCAGACAGCATCGCCAAGAGCACCCGCCAGCGCAGAAACGGCACGATCAGCCTTCAACAGCCCCAAAGAGTTGGCTGAAAGAGCCCTGACCTCCCAGGCGCTGTCGTTCATGGACGCACACAAAGGGGCGACGGCTTCAGCCCCTCCAATATTGCCAAGAGCTTTTGCGCTCTGTATACGAACCTCTTTGTCGGGACTGGAGAGGTGAATGAGTATGAGAGGAATGGCCTGATGTGCACGCAGCAGTCCGAGTGCACTGATGGCAAACACCTTGCCGCCATCCTTTGCCGAAGGCCGGGCAAGGTAGTGTAACAGAGTCGGGACCGCTTCACTTCCCATCTCGTAGATGATCTCAATCGTCCGTTCAGCAGGCCATAGTGCCGGTGCAGAGAGATGCTCAAGAATAGGAATAACTGCCTCAGTGGCTTTTATCTTTGCCAGGGAATGGGCGGCTGAAAACCTGACCATAAAAAACTTGTCTTCGAGCGCATGAAGCAAGGGAGGAATAATGGCGTGGCGGTTTGCAATATAGGGCAGATAGGTTGCAGCCCGCTGACGCTTGAAGCGGTTCCAGGAGTGCGAAAGTCGCCTGATTTCTTGTTGTACCAAAAAATGGGTTCCTGACGTCTCGAAAACATAGAGCAGCTTCTTTTGGGCCGTTTCTCCCAACTCTTCTGCAAGCTGCGCCACAAGACCTATAAGGAGCTTCTTTTCTCCGTGAAGAGGTGTACTGAAGGCCGACACATGAATATCTCCCTTCAAATAGCCCTGAAGAGCTTCGCGCAACGCAGAACGACCTTTTTGCGCCAGAGCCTCCCGCTTTATTGCAAGGGTATTGAACAGGAGAACCCGCAGTGAGAGGAGGATGACAATAGCCATTAAAAACACAATAGCTTTAGCAATTATAAAAAAAACGGTCATGCCCGCTCAA
>CAIXCO010000370.1 GCA_903917955.1 uncultured Chlorobiaceae bacterium
AAGCTATTTTACCGACGAGATTCAGATGGTTGGCGTCGTCGGCTCCGACTTTGAAGAGAAGCATTTTGAGCTGCTGCACTCCAGAAACATCGATACCAAAGGAGTTCAGATGGTCGAGGAGGGAAAAACCTTCCGCTGGGCAGGCCGTTACCATTACGACATGAACACCCGCGACACGCTCGACACCCAGTTGAACGTCTTTGCCGATTTTGATCCAGTTGTACCTCATCAGTACCACAATGCCGATTTTGTCTGTCTCGGCAATATCGATCCGGAACTGCAACTGAAAGTGCTTGACCAGATCAGCAAGCCGAAACTGGTCATCCTTGATACCATGAATTTCTGGATTGAAGGAAAACCTGAAGAACTTAAAAAAACCCTTGAGCGGGTTGATATCTTCATCCTCAACGACAGTGAGGCCAGACTTTTAAGCGGAGACCCGAACCTTGTTAAATCAGCAAGAATCATCCGCCAAATGGGCCCGAAAACCCTCATCATCAAAAAAGGTGAACACGGAGCCCTGCTCTTTACTGAAAATGGCATCTTTTCAGCTCCAGCCTTTCCGCTCGAATCCATTTATGACCCCACCGGTGCCGGCGACACCTTTGCCGGAGGCTTTATCGGCCACCTTTCCCGCTGTGAAAAAATCACCGACACAGAGATGCGCAGGGCTGTGCTCTACGGCAGCGCGATGGCGAGTTTCTGCGTGGAAAAATTCGGTACCGACAAAATTGCCGCACTTGACCTGCTTGAAATCGAAGACCGCTTCCAGAGCTTCCGGGAGCTTTCAAGAATTGACGAATAGAGGTTACCGATAACAATAATTTCAAAAAAAAGAGATGGAACAGCTCAACCTGCTTGATTACAGTTTCATCGTCGGCTATCTGCTGCTGACGCTTGTTATCGGCCTCTGGTTCTCCCGACGCGCTTCGGAAAATGTCGGTGAATTTTTTCTCTCAGGGCGCCAACTTCCCTGGTGGATTGCCGGTACCGGCATGGTAGCGACAACCTTTGCCGCCGACACTCCCCTTGCGGTAGCAGGATTTGTCGCCAAATACGGCATTGCCGGCAACTGGGTCTGGTGGACCTTTGTTTCAGGCGGGATGCTGACCGTCTTCTTTTTTGCCCGGCTCTGGCGGAGAGCCGAAATTTTGACCGACCTTGAATTCATCGAGCTGCGCTACAGCGGTCCGGCCGCCCGATTCCTGCGCGGCTTCAAGGCAATCTATTTCGGACTCTTCATCAACGCCGTCATTATCGGCTGGGTCAACCTCGCCATGTTCAAGATCATCAGAATCATGGTACCGGAACTGAACCCCGAACTGACCATTGTCATCCTGGTTCTACTGACCACCTTTTATTCCGGACTTTCCGGACTCTGGGGTGTCTCCATTACCGATGCGGTGCAGTTTGTCATCGCCATGACCGGCTGTATCATTCTTGCCGTCCTTGCCGTTCAGTCACCCGTGGTAGTCTCTGCCGGAGGACTGACCAAAGCCCTTCCTGGCTGGATGTTCGACTTTTTTCCTACTTTCAGCTCATCAGGAAAAAGTATTACAGGAGCGGTTGCCCTTCCCTTTATCTCCTTTGCCGCCATGGCTTTTGTCCAGTGGTGGTCATCCTGGTACCCCGGCTCGGAGCCCGGCGGCGGCGGTTACATCGCCCAGCGCATGATGAGTGCCAAAAACGAAAAGCACTCGCTTCTTGCAACGCTCTGGTTTACCGTTGCCCATTACTGCCTGAGACCCTGGCCATGGATCATCGTCGGCCTGGTCAGCCTCGTCATGTTTCCCGACCTTCCCATGAACCAGAAAGAGGATGGCTTCGTCTACGTCATGAAAGCGGTACTTCCTCCCGGACTGAAAGGGCTGTTGATTGCCGCCTTCCTTGCTGCCTACATGTCAACGCTTTCAACTCACCTGAACTGGGGCACAAGCTACCTCATCAACGACTTTTACAAGCGCTTCCTGAAAACAGGCGCAAGTGAAAGGCACTATGTAGGGGTTTCAAAAATCACCACCGTTCTGACTGCCGCATTTGCCCTCTACATCACCTTCTTTGTGCTCGACACCATCACCGGAGCATGGGAATTCATCATTCAGTGTGGTGCTGGCACCGGCTTTGTACTCATTCTCCGCTGGTTCTGGTGGAGACTGAATGCCTGGTCGGAAATAACCTCCATGGTGGCGCCCTTCATCGCCTTCAGTTGGTTACAGCTCTTTACCAGCATAACCTTTCCCTTCTCGATTTTCATCATCGTTGCCTTTACCATAACCGCAACCCTGATCGTCACCTTTTTGACGCCACCGACCGAAACCGCCCAGTTGGAAATTTTCTACAGAACCACGCGCGTCGGAGGTACACTCTGGAAAAAAATCTCAAAAAACCTGCCCGATGTGGAGTCCGATACCGGCTTCGTTATGCTCTTTGTTGATTGGGCACTCGGCATCATCATGATCTATGCAATCCTGTTTGGTACCGGAAAATTCATCTTTGGCGACATCCTCCAGGGATCACTCTATCTTGGTGCAGGAATCATTGCCGGATCACTCATCTTTGCTGACCTGAACCGCAGGGGCTGGAACAATTTGAACTGATAAGGGAACCATGGCCAAACCGGCACTTATCCTTGCATCGCAGTCACCAAGACGACGGGAAATTCTTTCGTTGACGCTTCTGCATTTTGAAACCATGACGGTCGAGACCCCGGAAGTGCTCGACCCCTTGTGCTCAATCGAAGAAAATGTCACCAGAATTTCGCTTGAAAAAGCGGAAGCAGTCTCGCTTTTGCTGCCGGAAAAAGGGAGAAACAACATCATTCTTTCGGCTGATACCGTCGTGGCAAAGGGGAAACGAATCTATGGAAAACCGACAGGATTCGATAGCGCATTTGAGATACTCAAAAGCCTCCAGAACCGCTCGCATCGGGTCTACACTGGTTTTGTGCTCCTTTACGGTGGCAAAACCCACACCGAATGCGTGATTACCACCGTAGAGTTTGACCCCATGAGTGACAATGAGATCAAACGCTACCTCCTCTCTGAAAAACCTTATGACAAAGCTGGCGCTTATGGCATTCAGGATCCCCTGATGGCCTGCCACGTCCGGCGAATTGAGGGGTGCTACTACAACGTTGTCGGTCTCCCCCTCTCAAGGGTCTGCAAGGCGCTCAAAGCATTTCTGTAACCAAAGAGCTCCCGACCATGCCCGGGCATCTTATGACGGCTCACCACCAAACAACGTAAAACAATTTCTCCCGCCACTCTTCGACTGGTACATGGCATCATCAGCATGCTTCATGAGCGTCAGCTCATCCTCGCCATGGATGGGATAGATGGCTATGCCGATGCTGCACGAAATATTGATGGTATGACCTTCAATTTCAAACGGGTTGACGAGAGCATGAAGAATCATGTCGGCCACAGCCGCAGCATTCGATATGGCGACAATTTGCGGCAACAAAACAACAAACTCATCACCCCCAAGTCGTGCAAGCGTATCGCCGCTTCTTCGCAATGCTTCGAGAGCACGGCTTGCCACCTGCTGGAGCAGCAGGTCACCAATCCCGTGACCCAACGTGTCGTTGACCGGTTTGAATTTATCAAGATCAAAGAGCATGATGGCGGCCATAGTATTGCTCCGCCGACACAGGGCAATGGCCTGGCCGATCCGCTCAGAGAGAAGACGGCGATTCGGGAGAGCGGTCAAATAGTCATGCATGGCCATATTTTCAATAACATACTTTTGTGCCTGAAGTATCTCCTGTTTCTCCTCCGCATTTTTTTTAGCCACAATATCCCAGGCTATATCAGCCAGAATACCAATCCATTTTACATCAAAATCATCATAGTTCGTCCGTTTGTTGCCGACACCAAGAATCGCAACGACCTTTTCATTGCGCAAGACCGGAACAACCGCCTCACGCCTTATTTCTGCATGACCTTCCGGCATCCCATTGCGATCCTTGAGTGCCGAATAATCGTTATGGATAATAGCTCTCTTTTCGCGTGCAGCATCGGCCCACACCCCAGCCTTGTCGAGCGCATAGTGCTGCCCCTCGCCCTCCGCATTGCACATCTTCTTTATCGTATTGGTTGACCACGCCTCCAGCGAAAGTGTTATCTGATCCTCTGCAACAAAGTGAAAAAAGCCGATAGAGCTTTCGGTCAAGCGCTCAGCTTCATCCAGCGTCAATTGAAGCAAATCCTTTATCGAATGAGTTTTTTCCATCTCAAGAAGAGCGATATGGAGCGATGTGGAAACTTCGTAGTGTCTGCGCTCGGTGACGTCATGAACAATGACATAGAGAAAGGATTTGCCATTCGACTCAATCGTTCTGCTGTAGACTTCAACATCGCGGATGGAGCCGTCAGCCCGACGGTGGCGAAATAAAAAGCTGGTTTTTTCTCCAGAACGGGTTTGCTCTATCGCAACCTCTACCTCCTCAGAATTGAGGGTATTGATCTCATGGATACGAATCCGGCGAAATTCATCAATCGTCCACCCATAAAACTTCTGGGCAGCAGGGTTGGCTTCAATGATAAATCCGGTATCAGGATTAATGATAAGCATAATGGCCGAATGACCCTCAAACATCGTCTTGAAGCGCTGTTCGCTTTGGTGTAGCGCCTCTTCCGTTTGACGGTGCACCAATTCCGACTGCTGGGTCTCAAGTGCAAAGGAGATATCCCCTCCAATCTCTTCAAGCAGTGCAATTTCCGCTTCAGTAAAAAATTCAGCTTCGACGACATAAAGATTCAGAACAGCAACTGCCGTGCCATTGAGTCGAATGGGCACTGATGCGCCAGCATGAAAACCGCCAGCGACCGCCATCTCCTGCCACTGCTGCGGAGCGGGGTCTGTCTGGATATTTTTACTGTAAACGACCTCTCCTCTCTCCAGGGCATAAGCGATGATCCCCTGGCGGAAGGGCTCCATCTTTATATTGATCAAGGTAAACGGGAGAGCCGTTTCCCACCCGCCATACACCGCTTTTGGTGTAACAAGAGCGGTATCATGGTCAAACTCACCGATCCATGCCAGACTGAATTTACCATACTCCACAGCTACACGGCAAATAGCCTGAAATAACAGCCCTTTCTCCTTGACTTGCAAAATGGCTTGATTCACCTGACTGAGCGTCGCATAAAGGCGCGAAAGATTGCTGATTTTCAACTCATTTTGCCTGCGAAGCTCCAGTTCAGCAAGCAGGTTTTCGCTGGTGCTGTTCAATGTTGCTGTTCGCACTTTGACGCGCTCTTCCAGTTCGCTGTTGAGCTCTTGCAGCCGCTCTTCAGCACGCTTTCGCCTCCCGACTTCACGGTCGGTAATGACAAGAGAGAGGAGTATGATGCTAAGAGCCGAACCCATTCCTGCTATCATGATAAAACTCATCTGCTCCATGCCCTTGTCAGCCAACCCGGTGCGCTGCTGCAGGAGCAGCTCCTCTCTTGTTTGAAGCTTGCCAATGATACCGCGAACATCATCCATCACCTTCCGGCCGACGTCGGTGGCTATAAGTTGCTTCGCAGCCTCAAACCCGGCACCTCTCCTTAACTCAACAACTTTTTTCATAAAGGCCAGTTTCTCCCCGACAAGAGGCTCGAGCACCCCAAGTTGCTCTTTCTGCAGGGGGTCATTGATCAATTGATGCAGCTCCTGCAAATGCCAACCAATCCCCCTTTTTGATGAAACCGCCTCATAATAGGGTTCAAGAAATATTTCAGTTCCCATGATAACGTAGCCGCGCGGAGCTGTTTCTGAGTCGATAAGCAGCGAGAGCAGTTCATTAAGTCGAGCCTGTATCACCAGCGTTCGATAGAGCGACCGATTATTCTCGATAAGCGTCTGGAGATGGTTTACGATATAGATGTTCAGTCCGACAATCATGGCGAAGGCGAGCACAATCAGGATTTTTGGATTGCGGCCAATAGGGTTGGGTTTCATGATAGATTGTTGTTATCGCCTCCAGACGAAAAAACCATCTGTTTTGCTGTTCAATAAGGCTGTTGTAATCAAAAAGTCAATCATCTCGCAAATTATGGTGCCGGTGGAGCCCTGTACTCTGTGCGCTCCCTGTAACCATAAGCCAACTTGCCTCGTACCAGCAGATCATAGATTCCCATAAGCCGGCAGAGCACATGAAATTGATGAAAACCGAAATGTTCAATAAATCCGGCCAACATCATGCGAATGATGTCGCGGGTTTTTTCCTGCCGCATTCTGGTCGTTGCCTGCAGCAGCACAGCGGAAATCGAAACAAGGGTGCCAAGCATAACGCCGAAAATAAAAAGCAGCATCAGTATGTCCGGACTGTCTATCCTGAAGAAGAGTACCAAAACCGCTATGATGTATGCCCCAGCCTCCACCACGGCAGAGAGGGCTTCAAAAATAAAATAAAAAGGTATACCAAACATTCCGGCCATACCGTAACGGCTATTGAATGCCATATCGCGATTCCATATCAGCGACTGAAGAATGGCCCGCTGCCAGAAATTGCGTTGTGAACAGAAAGCTTTAAGGGTTTCGGGTACCTGACTGTAACATCCGGGATCAGGGATATAGGTAATCTCAAAATCCTTTGCCTCCTCGTGCTCATGGATGTAACGGTGAAGAGAGACGGTAAGTTCAAAATCATCAACAACCGCGCCAACATTTGCCCCGCCGACAGCAATAAAAATCTCTTTTCTGATAATCGTAAAGGCTCCCGACATGCAGAGCATGCTCTTCAGTCGGGTGAGCCCCAGTCGGGCCCACTGGAATGAGCGGAGATATTCAACCGCCTGAAAGAGCGGAATCCAGGTTTCAGGCAGATTTCGCTTGATGATGCGCCCGTTTTCGACGATAAGCCCATTTGAGGGACGTATAATTGCCGCCGCAGCCACCACATTGCGGTTATAGAGGAAGGGGCGAATCATATAGAGCAAGGCATCCTCTTCAAGCACACAATCGGCATCGATCTGACAGATTATTGGATAGCGTGCATGATCAACTCCTGAATTATTGGCGTCGGCCCGCCGACCGTTCTCCTTGTCGACAACAATCAGGTTCTTGTGAATTGCCGAGTGATAGACCGCTCGAACGGGCTTTGAGGGAAGCTGCTTCTTGAATACCTTGTCGAGAGGCTCCATTTGAAACCGCTCAATGAGAAGTTTCAGCGTGCCATCTTCGGAGCCATCATTGACAACAATAACCTCAAACTGCGGGTAGCGGAGCTGCAAGACATTGAGAAGCGTGTGGACAATCACCTTCTCTTCGTTATAGGCTGAAATGACAATCGAGACGGGTGGCGTCAACGGTGACTGGCTGATACGCTTGAATTCCCGAAACTGAATTCCCTGGTGGTACCGTTTTTGCTCAACAGAACCGAGCAGAATGAGTACAAGATAGATGCCATGCATCGTCACATAATAGATGAGGATAATCCTGATAAGGATATCGAGTACCGCCAGCATATCCGGGCTCATGGTTGCGGAGTAAGGGTACTGCTTTTCATGAGACTGCGCTCTTCCATCACCAGTCGACTGACTTCAGCAGCAAACCGGTCTTCATGGCTGAGCGCATTGTTCAAGGCGGTGATGCCTTTTTGTCCGAGTTCAGCCAGCGAGTTGGCTGAGTTATAACGAACCCACCAGACTGAATCGCCAAGAGCGCCTGCCAGGGTCGAAACTGCCCGATCGGCTTTCAACAGCCCCAAAGCGCTGGCCGAAGCCGCCCTGACTTCCCAGTCGCTGTCGTGCATGGAGAAACACAAGGGAGCAAGTGTTTCGGCTCCTCCAATATTGCCAAGGGCTTTTGCACTCTGTATGCGAAGCTCTTTGTTCGAACTTGAAAGAAAGGTGAGTATGAGGGGGATAGCCTGACGTGCATGCTGCATGCCAAGTGCACTGATGGCAAACATCTTGCATTCATCCTTTGGCAAGGGCTGCGCAAGGTAGTGTAAAAGAGTCGGAACAGCCTCACGTCCCATCTCATTGAGAATTTCAATGGTTCGTTCAGCAGGCCATACTGCCGGTGCCAAAAGATATTCAAGAATGGGAACTGTTGCTTCGATGGCCTTTATCCTGGCCAGTGAATGGGCGGCTGAAAACCTGACCATCAAAACCTTGTCTTCAAGCGCATGAAGCAACGGCGGGATAATGGCGTGGCGATTTGCGATATAGGGCAGATAGGTTGCCGCCCGCTGACGCCTCCGCCAGCTTCTTGAGTGCGAAAGCCGCCGGAGTTCCTTTTGTACCAAAACATGTGTTCCCGTCGTCTCAAAAATATAGAGCAGCTTCTTTCGGGTTGTTTCACCCATCTCTTCGGCAAGCTGAGCCACAAGACCGATGAGAAGCTTTTTTTCGCTGCGAAGAGGAGTACTGAACGCCGAAACATGGATCTCTCCCCTGAGATAGCCCTCAAGAGCTTCGCGCAAGACTGAACGACCTTTTTGCGCCAGAGCCTCCCGCTTTATTGCAAGGGTATTGAACAGGAGAACCCGCAGTGAGAGGAGGATGACAATAGCCATTAAAAACACAATAGCTTTAGCAATTATAAAAAAAACGGTCATGCCCGCTCAA
>CAIXCO010000371.1 GCA_903917955.1 uncultured Chlorobiaceae bacterium
GCTTGTTTAGTTTTTGTCAATAAAAACATCAAGATACTTGCGGAAAACAAAAACCCGGTTCCGTTGCCATCCGGTTTCTTCATGCAAGATACCAAGCTCTACCATCGTCCCTACCAGTTGATTTGCAGAATAATACTTGATGCCAAGGCAATCCGAAGCTTGATTAACACTGATCACCGGTTCCTTATAAAGACGAAGCAGCAAGCTGTGCACATTTTCTGCTCGTTTTCCCAAAGTAATCACCTGAGCATCAATCTCTTGTCGCAAAGCAAGAATACTTTTGAACGTTTGTTTGCCACTTTCGGCAGTCTCGGTCATTGCCTGAAGGAAAAAACGCACCCAGGAGCCAATATCATTCGACTCACGAACTCGGGTCAAGGCATCATAATATGCTCCACGATGCTTCTCCAAATGAGCTGAAAGATACAGTGATGGCTTGTTCAACAGACCATGGCTCACAAGGTACAGAGTGATCAGCAAACGACCAATACGGCCATTACCGTCGAGAAAAGGATGAATGGTCTCGAACTGATAATGACTGAGGGCGCAACGTACCAGATGTGGCACATGAATTGATCTATTGTGCCAGAATGTTTCAAGATCAGTGAGCAACTCTGGAAGATCCTCGTGATGAGGTGGAATAAAAGCTGCATCAGCCAACGAAGAACCGCCTATCCAGTTCTGGCTGCGGCGAAATTCACCTGGAGTTTTGCGCTCACCTCTGGCTCCAGCCAGAAGGCTCTCGTGTGTTTGGCGTAACAGTCGCATTGAAAGAGGCAATCGTTGCAGATCTGCAATGGCTCGATTCATTGCCTCAACATAGTTGCGAACCTCACGCCAATCGTCACGGCGTTCGGGGCGTATGGCTGATTCCTCCAGTACCGCCTCATCCATTTCGGTTCGAGTACCCTCAATACGGCTGGAGGTGTTCGCCTCTTTGATGATATGCATGTGAATAAAGAGATCCACATCAGGCACAATCATGGTGAAAGCATTTAACTCACCCAAAGCTCTGGTGGCATTTTCGAGCAGCACATTGATACGAGGATCATCCCAGCACCACTCCTGATTGATCGGTGTTGGCTGAAAACTCTTGTATTGAAATTGTTGCTTCCAAGTCCCGGAAGTGAATGATTCGAATTTCATAGTAACTCTTTCGAAGAAAAATAATATTTGTCAGGATTCAGGCGAATAAGCGCATCACACCCCATCGACTCCATCAGTACGCTGAAGTCTTGGTTCTGCAACTTTTCGGCAGGCAAAACTCGACATCCTTTGACAGCACTTGAGAAGTGACCGTCGTTGAAATACCATACCTCGGTATCATTTTCGTGATGCCACGCAAATGGTTTTCGGGCAGTAATTGATAACTGAGCGAATCAAAGTGTGATTGTTTGAGAGTAGCGAATCGGTCACAATTTGTGACCAGTTCACTTTTTTCAGTCTTAGACAACGTCATTGGTTCACTCTCCCCGCTTCATTCGTGCACGCCGGGCATCTTCGCGGCGAATAGCTGACTTGAGTTGCCGCTCGTTTAAAAATTCTACACCTGCCAGAACCATCTCCTTGGTTGCGCGACGCAGTACCCGCTCCACATCGGAGTGGCTCATTCCCTTGAACAGGTTGGCCACCTCGTTGTTATCGACCTCAAAATCCCGACGTACTCCCCTCAGTTTGCAGGCGAGAAGGCGACGCAA
>CAIXCO010000372.1 GCA_903917955.1 uncultured Chlorobiaceae bacterium
ACTGATAATATCCGCTGGCAGAGACATCCAAAACACGGCACATGGCTCTGACAGTGAATATTTTCTTGTAACCCTCAATAAAGCTATACTTTAAAAGGGTGTTCGTGAGAACACAGCGAGTGCTTTCCTAAGAAACTTCCATTGTGATGCCCGGTAAAGCCTTCTCTTGCAGGGTAAATCCAAAAGCCTCTGCTCGTCGACGTAAATTGTTAAGCACTTTTTTTCGGTATTGATCCTCATAGTAATCCGCTCCTTTATCGGCATACTCCATACCGTATCTTAGTGTACTGTAAAAGAGTGTCGCAATTTTTCTGGCTGTTGCTGTCACAGCTTTTGCTTTCCCTGATCGGGCAGCCAGCCTGCGGTAAAAAGCACCAAGTGCAGTATCACTTTTTCCGACAGTTGTTGCCGCAAGTCTCAAGAGAGCAGTTGCTCGACTTGCAGTTCTCCTTGTTCTGGAAGAGAGGACTTTTCCACCGGAAATTTTGTTGCCAGGAGCCAGACATAACCATGATGTAAAATGCTTGGATGTTGGCCAACGCGTCATGTCTGTGCCACATTCTGCAATCAGTTTCAATGCCAGGTAAGAGCCAAGGCCATGAATCTGCGTCAGATCTTTGCCGGTGAAATTGAAAAGAGCTGTACGAACATCAAAGCTGGGAGCATTTTTATTACACTCCTTATGTTTTTGTTTTGGTATTAATTGCGTTGGAACTGCTGTCATATTCTGTAACCGTTCGAGCACTGTTGCAATGACTCGGTCACAGTCGTCAACTTTTTCAGTGTAGATATCGAACAGTTCAAGTGCTTGAGTCAAGGCAAAAAGATGTTCAGCTTTATAATTGCCAGTAAGAGCGGCTTTCATAGTTTCAACTGAATTATGGCATCGAATATCACGGAACTTGACCAAGTGTTCCGGATTACGTTGGCCGGCAACAATTGCACGGATGATCTCCATACCGGTTTTCCCGGTAATTGTTGATACCACATGATGCAATTGGATATTCATCTGCATCATGGCCTTCTGCATGTGCTGGATATGCGACGCCTTATAATCGAGCAATCTTTCACGCTGCCGCAAATAGGCTCTCAATTCGGCGATTTCTTTGGTTGGCTGAAAACTTGCCCGTAATAAACCGAACTGATGCAGTTTTTGTAACCATTGGGCATCATTGATATCGGTTTTACGGCCCGGAACATTTTTCGCTTCTCGGGCATTGACCAGAAAAACCTCAAATCCATAACTTTCGAGAATTTCAAATGCCGGAATCCAATACACGCTCGTTGATTCCATGGCGATGGTTTCAATACAACAGGATTTCAGCCAACGGGCCATGGCATGGAGTTCGCCCGTAAAGCTTTTGAATGTTTTGACTGGTTCATCAGTTCGGTCAAGTGGTACGGCTACTGCGTGAAACTGAGAGCCAATGTCAATGCCTGCCGCATTTGGATGAATGCTTGGCATTGATGATGATCGTTTCGATTGAGCCATAGTTCCTCCAGTGAAATAACGCTGAAGGGCGGGTCTGCGGTAAAATCACTTTCCTAAACGGGATCATCGTAACGATGTCACCACTGCTGAGTCCGCAATAGTACCCTGAACCATGTTTTTTAACGGGGTAGAACCACCAATAAGCACTCGGCTACTCCCTTCAGCTTGTTCGTAAGAAATAAATCGGATGCATTCAAGTTTCTATATAACAGAGAGGGATAAAATCCGTTGTATGTTTTTTAATATATTTCGCTCCTCAGTAACTACTCGAAGTTCACGCTCCATCTTACGGAACCGTTCGTCTTCTGGATCTTTCAAATGACCACTTCCGGGAAACTGCGCAGCCTTGTTTGCTGAATATTCCTTTTCCCACCGGCGCAGCAAATCAGC
>CAIXCO010000373.1 GCA_903917955.1 uncultured Chlorobiaceae bacterium
ACAGGAAGCGGTGCTTTTGTTATTATTGTAGAATTTTGCAAAAGTGGCAAAAAGCAGCTTCTCGAAAATGTGCAGATGAACCCGGCAAACGGGAAAAATACAGAGAGTGTTACTGATCTTATTAAATTAAAGCTTAGACGTTGATCTTTTAAAAGGGGGTGAATTACATTGGTTAGTGTGCAGATAAATGACAATGAATCGATCGATAAAATGCTGAAACGCTTCAAGAAAAAATATGAGCGTGCGGGTGTTTTAAAGGAGTTTCGTGCAAACGCATACTTCGTCAAACCTTCGGTGGATGGTCGTTTGAAGCGCTCAAGGAGCAGACGTAGAGCGCAGAGGGCAAATGAAGAACGCAATTCATGATCGTTCCCACTCGAAACAGTTAGGTACAGGCAGCTCCTTCACGGGAGTTGCCTTTTTTTTGTCAATACTAATCCATGTTGACTCATGAGAGTGTTCAAAGGTGAAGTTACAGCGTTACCGCCCGACAAGTCGATCTCCCACCGTGCGGCGCTTATTGGCGCATTGTCGGAAGGGACTACAGAGATTACCAACTTTTCTGCCGGATTTGATAATCAGTCAACCCTCGGCGTTCTGAAAAGTGCCGGCATCACCCTTCGCCAGGAAGAGGTGGATGGAGCTTACGGTCGCCGCATCCGGAAAGTGGTTATCGAGTCAACGGGACTCTGGAGTTTTCAGCCTCCCTTCGATCCCTTGATGTGCAATAATTCGGGAAGCACCATGCGCATGTTTGCCGGTATTTTGGCAGCCCAGCCCTTTGCCAGTGAGTTGATTGGCGACAGTTCGCTGATGAAACGACCAATGAAGAGGGTTGCCGACCCTTTGCGCCTCATGGGAGTTGATGTGCAACTGTCACCGTCAGGCACTGCGCCGATGTACATCAAGGGAACCAAAGAGCTGAAGCCGATCAACTACCGTCTGCCGGTTCCTTCGGCGCAGGTGAAGTCGCTGGTGGCCTTTGCCGCCCTCCATGCCGACGGCGAATCAAGGATTATTGAACCGGTGCTTTCTCGCGACCATACGGAGGTGATGCTTGGGCTCAAGAGTATTGAGTGCGATGGAGAGCGGGTTATTGTGATACCGGGCCGAAAGGTTCTTGCCGCAAAGCCCTTTTTTATTCCTGCCGACCCTTCAGCCGCCTGTTTCATTGTTGCGCTTGGCCTGCTTGCCCGTGGCTCAGAAATTATCATCAGAGACGTCTGCCTCAACCCGACACGGGCCGCATATCTCTCTCTTTTGACAGAGGCTGGGGCCGGTTTGACCATTGAAAACCAGCGGGTGATCGGCGGTGAAACCATCGGCGATATCCTGGTGGAGAACCACGGAGGGCTCGAACCTCTTGTGATCCAGGATCCGCAGCTTGTCTCCTTTATCATTGATGAAATCCCGATGCTTGCTGTTCTTTCAGCCTTTGCATCTGGAAAGTTTGAGCTGCATAACGCCGCCGAGCTGAGAACCAAGGAGAGTGACCGGATTGATGCCCTGGTGGTCAATCTTCAGCGTCTCGGTTTTGATTGCGAGCAGTACCCTGATGGTTTTATGGTCAAAGGGCGCAAAATAACTCCGTCAGGAACGGTGGTGATTGAGAGTTTTGATGATCACCGAATTGCCATGAGTTTTGCCATTGCCAGCAAGGCGACAGGGTGCCCCATTGATATTTCTGACCTTGATGTTGTAGGCGTCTCATTCCCGAACTTTTTTGAACTGCTTGAAAGTCTCGAAGCCTGATTGGTCAGGAGTTTGCAAGAGGTCAGGAGCGCCTGACCTCTTCAAGATGGGCAAGCAGGGCGCTGTTGAATGCCTGGGGCTGCTCCATGTTTGAGATATGAGCGGCTCCTTTGAGTATAAGGAGCTGTGAGCCCGCCGTGAGTGTGTGAATGCTTTGGGCAGTTTCAGGCGTGGTGAGCTTGTCTTCCATCCCGTTCAGTACCAGTACAGGGCAGTGTATTGAGGCAAGAAGCGGTGTTGCATCCTGGCGCGTCATGATTGCCCGCATTGCAGCGTTGATGACGGTGGCGCTCTGCCTTCGTATCATTGCGGCGGCCTCCGCAACCAGTTCCGGTTTGCTGATGGAGTTTTCGGCGGTAAAATAGTTCGGTATCATGCGCCTGGCCGCCTCTTCGGCACCTTGAGCCTCCACTGCGCCGATGAACTCCTCCCGTACGGAGCGGGCCGCTGGCGCATCGGCCTCACCCCTCGTGTCGCACAGAACAAGCGATGCAGTTTTGCCGGGGTAGAGCCGGTAGAACTCCAATGCCTGATATCCACCCATCGAAAGGCCTACAACCGTTGCACGCTCAATGTTCAGCGACTGAAGAAGTCGGGCAAGCTCATGGGCGTAATCGGTAAAGCTCCACTCCTCCCGCTCTCCGGATCCGGCAATACCATAGGCGTTTGGCGCAATAACCGCATAGCCGGCATTGCCAAGAGCCTCCAGTTGGGGTTGCCACATGGCGGCAGAGAGTGGAAAGGCGTGAAGCAAAAGAACGGCATCTTTTTCAATGCCGTTCTCTGTCAGGTTTGCGCCCAGGTATGAGAGCATCACTCAGTTTTCCTTGGCTTTAGGGTATCCCTTGATCTCCCTGATAATGTTGTTGGCCTCATTGAGGATTTTTTTTGCCTCGTCACGTGCGGTGTCGATAATCTCCTGCGAGCGTGTTTTTGCCTCGTTGTTGTAGGCGGCATCGGTTTCACTGCTTTCGTAGAGGTCGTTGGCCTTGTCGAGCGCAAGTTTGATTTTGCCCGAAATAATTTGCTGGGTCTCCGTCCCCTTGTGTGGTGCGAAGAGCAGTCCCATGATGGTTCCTGCGGCTGCGCCAAGCACAGCGCCGAAGAAGAGTCCCTTGTAAAATTTGTCCTGATGTTCCATGTGTATGCAAGAGTGTTTTGTTTTCACCAAATATAAGATAAAGTCTCCAATGCCCGTGCCATTTTTTGAATTTTTACTTTTTTGGCGTCAGTCAGCATCATTTTTTTAAGCAAGGTTTAAGGATTCATTTATAATCTTTTAAGAATCCTGGATGTACCTTGTTTACAGTGAACAAGCGCTTTTCATTGAAACAGAGAGTAAAAGTTTAGCTCACATTTTAATGTAACTGATACGATGAACACAAACGAAAAATTCCGGTCAACCCCTTTTGCAATCGGGGCATTTATCCTCTCCATAATTACCGGCCTTCTCTTTTTTTTACAGAGTATGGCCGTCATGTCACAGCCGACACAAGTGTGGCTGAGTGCTCTCTTCGTCATCGCCGTCGTGCTGCACACGGTTATTAACTGGAAGCAGTTTACTTGAGGCTTCTATCGAAAGAGGTCAAGATCATTGGCAAGCATACGCATGATCTCTTCGCGCGATGCCACGATGCGCTCAACCAGGTCAGGACGGCAGAGCACCCTGAATTTTTTGGTATAGCGCTCAAAAGCGAGAATGAAATCCGACTGAAAAACCGACTCGTTCAGCTCATCAAATCGTACATACTCCGACTCGCACTGCAGCGCATAGTGGATGTGCTCCGAGCGGGTCGGGTAGACACGAAGCTCCTTGAGATCGGCATAATCGAAAATATCCTTTTTAGATGGCGGATCAATCACTACCTCATGGCCGTGGAGGCCGAGATGGTACCGTTTGTTGAGAAAGCGGCAGATTTCCATCTCCATGGCGCGGCGCATTGTGCTGTCACCGCTATAGATGAACCACCTCTCATCCTCTTTTGCGGAGTGCGGCAGGTAGGGTTGTACTGTTATCGCCCTCTTGTAGACCCGGCGCATCACAATATCATCAAGCAGGGCCGTGAGAGGATGCTCTTTTTCCGGCATCAACTGCTTCAGCTCATGCAGCACCCGGTCATCGGCATTGCTATAAAAGAGTTTGCGCAAGGCCTCCCCGGAGAGCATCCCGTCGCCTGCAATATCCTGCAGAAGCCTTCGGAGCATTGCTGAGAGCGCCCTGCTGGTATGGTGCCAGTACACATTGCGCATCATCATGTACTTTGCAAAAAGCAGGCTCTCAAGTGGCGCAATACCTTTTTCGGTGATAGCAAACCGCTCGCGCTGCGGGTCAGGCACAAACGATTCAATCAGTCGTTCGATATCAATACTTCCGTAGGGGATGTTGCAGTGGTGGGCGTCGCGCATCAGATAGTCCATCTTGTCAGGGTCGAGCGTGCCGCTGATCAGCTTGCTGAAGCAGGTTCCAGAGCTGCCTGTGATGAGCGTAATGACCGCTTCCGGTTCCACCTTCCACTCCACCTGCAGTATCTCGGCAATGGTGGGAACTCCGGGGTTGTGTTCGTAGATAAAGTGACGGCAAAGCTCTTCGTGGTGAGAGAAGACTGGCTCGTTGCCGCAACGGGGAATCTGCTCCTCGATGATGTGGGCATGGGGAAAGTGGCCGATATCGTGCAACAGGGAGGCTGAGAGCAGTACCCGGCAGTTCTGGTCGTCAAAGCGGAACCGCTCATTTTGAAGGGTGAGTGCCAGAGGATTGGTCAACATGCGCTGCAAAATCAGTTTCATCAGATGATAGACTCCGATGGAGTGCTCAAAGCGGGTATGCGTGGCTCCGGGGTAGACCTGCTGCGAGAAGGAGAGCTGCCGAATTCCCTTGAGGCGAAGAAAGGAGGGATGTGACAGAATTTTTTTCATCGCTCCGCTGAGAGGAATATGACCCCATACAGGGATGCGGATAAATCCGCCGTCAGATTGAAAAAGCAGGCGTTCGGCGATCATAGGGTTTCGGCATTTTGAGATGGATTTTCCTTCCAAGATACGCAAGAAAGGGGGCGATGGCAAATTGGCTGACCATTATATCTCTCCGTAAGTAATCACGTTGACTCTGTTTATATAAATCAATATCCGGAATACGCAAAGGCGCAGTAAAATATGGTTAACAAGGCTGTTTAATTGATTACAA
>CAIXCO010000374.1 GCA_903917955.1 uncultured Chlorobiaceae bacterium
CAACAGCGATAGGTCGATTACAGACTCTTGCAAAGCACCCCGTTATCACTCTTGACCATTCCACCCATTGGCTTGAGGCTTTCATGGCTCTCCTTCGGCAACACAACGTGGGCGCATACTCCCCGAACTTACCAAGGCACAAAGGGTGATACACAAGAAGCTGAATATTGAGA
Organism: uncultured Chlorobiaceae bacterium; assembly: GCA_903917955.1. Taxonomy (GTDB): domain Bacteria; phylum Bacteroidota; class Chlorobiia; order Chlorobiales; family Chlorobiaceae; genus Chlorobium. The sequence goes on from CAIXCO010000374.1 coordinate 174, forward strand.
TGCGGGATACAGTACGGCGAGCGGCACAACCCGCTCGCTCAAAAATAAAGAGCGGAGTGAGCTGCCGACTGACTACGGGACGAAAACCAGGCGGAAGCTAACGTCGCTGCTCCGACTGCCGGGGCTGCTGCCGTTACGATTAGCCGACCGACAGTTCTCAGCAAGGTTGTTCCAGCTCCCGCCTCGAATCACACGGTACAAACCGGTTGCTGGCCCAGCGGGATTAAGAACTGTGCCTTTCGCTTTACAATCGTCGTAATAGGTTCCACCGTACCAGTCGCTGCACCACTCATAAACATTCCCATGAATGTTGTACAGCCCCCACGCATTAGGCGCAAAGCTGCCGACTGGAACGGTTCCACCTCTCCACTGCTTTTGATCGTTAACAAAATTGGCCTGTTGAATAGTTATATTCGTACCAGTATGGAATGCTGTTTTACTTCCTGCCCGACAGGCATATTCACGCTCGGCTTCGGTCGGCAGACGAAAATATTTACCAGTGTTTGCCGAGAGCCATTTACAGTAAGCTACTGCGTCATTCCAGCTCACATGTAACACCGGATGATCCTCTTCACTTTGGGGACGAGCACTACCCGATACTCCACAACGCCAGTTTACTCCTTCCCCTTTTATTGCCTTGCCATTGGAAACAATAATGCTAAAACCAGCTTTTTCAGCATCTGTTTGGTACTCGGTCGATTCCACAAATCTTCTAAAATCGGCAACGGTTACGGCATATTTACTCATGCGAAAATCATTCAATCGCACCTGATGCTGGCTCTCGCTATAATCAATACCCTCTTTCTGCCAAAAAGCCTTGACTTCAGCCCTGCCAACTTCACCCTCAGGGCTCCCCATCGTAAACTTGCCACCGCGAATCAGCACAAAGTTTGCAGGTTCAAAAAATGCTGCCGCCGCTTTCGCTGGCAATGCTCCGCTAAAAAGCATAAACACAGCGAGAAAAAGGGCCGAAATGATGGGACAGCGTTTGGGTTTCATCTTGTTACCATGGTTATGAATTGCCTGAAGTGTTATAATTCAGGCTTATACGTCTTGACCGACTCAATAATTTTATGAGCTGCCTGGAGCGGATCGAGGTCGGAGATGTCAACCTGCAGGTTTGCTCGCTTGTAACTTTTACCAAAGTAGGTCATATCACTCTTTAAGTCACGAAGGTAATATTTCCTCTCTTCGAGTGTCAACTCTTTCTCGATCGGGCGGGAGTCGATGTCGTAGAAGCGGATCCTCTCTAAAATATTTTCCGGCTTATCGGTAATCACCACCTTGATTCCATTGTTCTTCTTCAGCACCTTCAGATATCCTCCCATCAAACCGCCTGGAGACAATGCGATAACAGACTCCGCGCTCTCCGGACGACTCAACAGATCGGCAAGAGCTTTTGCGGCCTCTTCGCGAAACTCCATCATATTAAAACATCTCTGCTGAAGGCGCTCAATGCTGGTCTGAAAAAAGGCTTCAACTTCCAAATCCAGATCAAAAAACCTTATACCAAGCAATTCGGCAACTATTGCGCCAATTGTTGATTTTCCGACACAACCGACACCTGTTAAAAATATTTGCACCTGGCACCCCACACTTTTGATGAAACTGATTACTTTTGAAAAATTTTAACCGAAAATAACAAAAAATACTACTACTGCAATCTGCGCTTTTCGACACGACTGATGAGAGGTGTTCAAGGGTTCCTTGATGGGGGACTTGCAATACTGATTGTTGAGTTTACCTGTGCGAACGCGTTTTGCCTCGCGTGGCAGCAATTAAACAGGGCAACCCGTTCGATACGGAGACCATGATTGGCGCACAGTCTTCCGATGTGCAGATGACTAAAATTGAATCTTATTTAGAAATTGGCCGACAGGAGGGTGCTGAACTTCTTGCTGGCGGAGCTCGAGCCGAGCTGGGTGGTGATTTTGCTGGTGGCTATTACATTCAGCCGACGCTCTTCAAGGGTCAAAACAAGATGCGGATCTTTCAGGAAGAGATTTTTGGGCCGGTGCCATCAAAGCTCCAGGCACAACACCGGGAGCTTTTTGTTGGTTTAAAAGGCGCGCACAGCTCTGACCCGCATTGCGTTCGATTTAAGATCCATGCTCTGGTCCCCATCATGCAAGTAGCCACACCATGCGCCCTCCTCACTGACCTCCGATGAACTCCAGTAGTGGATAAGACCGCTTGGAAACCCGCCAACGACACTTTTTTTGAGATAGAGCTGGCTCAACTGCTCCTTATCGGGCAAAAACCAGTCGCTAAAACCGCCTGCGACAAGATTCTGACATGCTGTTTTTGCATCATCCCAGGTAAAGGAACCCTCTGTCTCCCCTGCAGAGTGACCCAGCATATCTGCTTTAGCCGCAACCAAACCGTGCTGTCCGGTGCTGTCGACATAAAAGATGGTGCCACCACCATAGTTATCCCCGGTATTCATGATGTTTGTTGCCATGATTGTCTATTGAGATGGTCAATGAAAATAAGCTTACCAAGGATAATGCTTTTTTATTGCAATAACAACGTAAAGAGGTCAAAATCATTGCGGATGAGAAACTTTTTTTCTAGCAAAAAGAGGCGATCATGAATTATTTTACCGTTTTGGGAAGAGTGATGATGACACATGTACGGCTCATTGGGGTGCTTTTGATCCTGATTTCACCATTCATCTCCTTGATAATTCCATAGCTGATCGAAAGACCGAGGCCCGTCCCCTTTCCTGACTCTTTGGTCGTATAAAAAGGATGCATGATGTATTCAAGATTCTTTTCGCTGATGCCTATGCCGTTATCCTCAACAGTTACAACGACTGAATTGTTGACATAAAAAGAGCGTATGAGAATTTTCATATCAAAGGGCGAGATATTGAGCTGTTTCTTCTCTTCAAGAGCATCCATGGAGTTTTTGATGAGGTTGAACATGACCTGCTCAAACTTGTAGATGTTGCCTGTGACGGAAAATCTCTCCTGTTCAGGTTTAAAGTCGAGGGTGATTGAGCG
>CAIXCO010000375.1 GCA_903917955.1 uncultured Chlorobiaceae bacterium
TTGTCTGCACGCAAGAATAACGTATCCAGAGATTCGTCATTATGTGTCCAGATTGTACAACCGATACTGATCGTTATTTTTGTCTGTTTCTCATTGAATGGAAGAGATAAGTCAGCGATGGCAGTTCGTAATTTTTCTGCAACCTCCAAACACTCTGCATGACTGGTCTCCGGTAAAAATATGGCGAATTCATCCCCTCCCCAGCGTGCCAATATATCACTAATGCGCAAATTTGCACGGAAGACTTCAACGATTTTTTGCAGCATACGATCACCGTTCATATGACCGTTATTATCATTAAACTCTTTGAAATGGTCAAAATCTATAATCAGGAATGCCAGCGAATGCCCATATCTGCGTGCTCGTTCACATTCAATCTCGCCTTTTTCAATAAAAGCTCGTCGGTTATAGGTGCCAGTAAGGACATCAATCATGGCCATTTTACGCATTTCTGCTTCTGCTGTATGCAACTCATCGCGGTTCTTTTTTAGGTCAAAAAAGATAAGGTTATAGGGCTGTTCGAGTGCAATGATGATAAGTGCGCGAGCAAGAATCAAGCTCGAAATGGTTTTGAAGATATGCCCGATAAAATTGGAAAGGTCATACACTCCAACATAGAAGGTGAATGCCAATTCTGAGACAATCGTCGCGATAATGGAGATAATCAGGAGTTGAAAAATAACGGGGTCAAACTTTTGGCGATTTTTGTACAGCAAGATAATGGAGGTCAGTAGAATCAGTGAAATCATGTATTCACTGAATATTTTGAAGTGTGTCAACCCCACTCTCTCTATGTAACACGTGGGGAAAATATCCCACAAAAATATCGACGTTAACAGAAAGGCAGTGATTGTTGTAAAGCTTGTAAACGCAATTACGGGATTGAGTTTTCTGTAGAAAAATAGAGGAGCGATGAGGAGTGAGAGACTCTGAAAATAGCGGGCAGCAATCCATAGTTGCGTTGGCAGGTTTGAGTTATATTCCAGAAATACTCCCATGCCACGATAGGCAAGTAAATGGATGGTATCAAGTCCTCCTATGAATAAGGAGGCAATGCCGATGAAAAGCGAGTAATCATTTTGCATGTATCGGCGAGCATACCAAACGAGCAGAAAAATGCTGACGGATATGACAATACTTGATAACTCAGTCAGACTGTGGAAAAGCAAATAACTATAGAAACTTGTCAGGTAGAGTCCAGACAAGACAAGGCTCGTCCCGAGCAAAGTAGAGAGGGTTGTGTTTGTTCTGTTTCGAATCACAATACGCTTCATAAATAATACGTTAGTCCCTTCGATGTAACGTTGTTCTGCTTTAGCCTGGCGATTTGCAACAGTGTACCGATGCTGACAGAGTGCCTGGTTGCTTGCAGGGATCGGTACAAGAACGCGGCTCAGCGCCTTTGTTTCTGAGCACGTACCCTATAATGTACGCAGGTATTTTGAGTATTTCTCTGTTTGCGGCGTGTTTTTTGCATCACTATACCTTCACCTCGATAATATTATCCCACTGCGTCGTGTATCGTGCCGAAAGCCGCTCTTGGTGAGGCTTCCAGCTCTCGGAGTTCTCTGCCGCCAGTCGCACGGCACCGCTGCCATAACGATTGTTGATTGCATCCATCACCTGCATGATCTTTTTATCCCGCTCATTTGCAGGAGGTGTCTCTTTCGCAAAGAGCGAAAGCGTTGTGCTGCACGCCTCTTTCGGCACGATTCCGCTCACCAGAACACCTGCCTTTTTGTAGCTCTTGCCCGCGAGAAAGATGCTGTCGAGCATTGTTTGCGCTGCTCTCAGAATCGCAATGGAGTCACTCGTTGGAGAGGGCAGGGAGGCCGTCCGGGTTCCCCAGTAGCGCTCGCATGAATTATCGAAGGGGCTGGTGGCTATAAACACGGTAAGCAGTGATGTCAGAGAGTTCTCACGCCGTAGCTTCACCGCGCACTTGGCGGCAAACGTCGCTACGGCCTGTTGCAGCTCTTCCAGGCTGGTAACGTTGCGGCCAAAGGAGCGCGAGGTGCAGATACTTTGTTTAGCAGGCCGCACCAACTCCATCGGCAGGCAGGATCTACCCTGCAGCTCAGCCTGTATTCTGGCCCCGACGATGTGCAGGTGCTTGCGTACCCATGCAGCAGGCGCGGCGGCAAGGTCAGCGGCGCTCTCAATCTGCTTTGTTTGAAGCAGTTTGCTCAACTGCCGCCCGATGCCCCAGATATCCTCAACCCTGGTGTGCTCAAGCGCCGCATGAATCTCTGCATGGCTTTTGAGCACGCAGACGCCCTGATAGTGCGGTTTTTTTTTTGCCAGTCGGTTGGCAATCTTGGCAAGTGTTTTGGTGGGTGCCATGCCAACACAGACCGGAATACCGGTATGCTGCTTCACCGTTCGGCGAATCAGCCTGCCATACTCCGTCAGGTCAAAGCGTGCGAAGCCCGTCATATCAAGAAATGCCTCATCAATGGAGTAGACTTCAATTTCGGGAGCAAGGGCGGCAAGGGTCATCATCACCCGTGTTGACATATCGCCGTAAAGGGCAAAGTTCGAGGAGAAGACCGCCACCTTATGTTGCTTGAGCAGCGGGCGGCACTTGAATTCTGGCGTGCCCATCTGAATGCCAAGCGCTTTGGCCTCTTCGGAGCGGGCGATGATGCAGCCATCATTGTTCGACAGCACCACAACCGGGCGCAAGCGCAGTGCGGGGTTGAACACCCGTTCACATGAGGCATAGAAGTTATTGCAGTCAACGAGAGCAAACATGGGGTCGATCTCCGGCAGAGGGTTATCCCGGTTTGTGAATCACATAAGCGACGACGCCCCAGACCAGAAACTCATTTTCTTCAGTGATTCTGATTGGCTTGAATTCTTGATTGGCAGGCATGAGGTAGAGGCCATCCTGCTGCACTGCCAGTCGCTTTACCGTAAACTCACCGTCAAGATAGCAAACGGCAATAGAGCCCTCTTTTGGCTCAAGGGCCTTGTCGATCACCAGCAAGTCGCCGTCCTGAATGCCTGCATCAACCATCGAGCCGCCTTTCACCCTCGCATAAAAAGTGGCTGCCGGGTGCTTGACCAGCTCCTTGTTCAGGTCAAGGGCAAGATCAAGATACTCTTCAGCCGGAGAGGGAAAGCCGGCCGCGATTGCGGTACAGGCAAGCGGCAGTTCCAGTTGCGTTGTCAAGTCTGGAGTGAAAAAGTCGAGCACCGAGCCAGCATGTATTCTGGTGAGTATCATCGTTGTTCTCTGTTTTTATTACCGGAATATACATTCTGAAGAGGAGAAGAGAGGTCAGATAAAATCCATGATAAACGGGGACGTAGATATGCCTTGGTTCATTAAAAAGTTATCGGACACCTCTGTGTCATGTCCGATACTTCAGCTCCATCGGCAAGCAGGATGTGCCCTGCAGCATTCTTCCTGAGTTCACACATGGCTTAGCCAAAAATGCCTGAAAAGTCAATAAAATCAAGGGGGTGTTTTCGTTTTCGGCTTTGTAGTGCCTAACGAATTATTTTCTTTGTTTTTTCTTTTTTGTTTTGTATTTTTCTGTCAAA
>CAIXCO010000376.1 GCA_903917955.1 uncultured Chlorobiaceae bacterium
ATTTATCAGGTCATGGGTGAAAAACTCAGTTCAGTACCGTTCCTCATAGCATAGTTTTTTGTTAAACTATTGCATTGTAGTGCCTAAATTTTTGGGCCGGCCTTTATTTTATATGCAGTTACGACGATTCATGTGTGAACTTAGGAAAGTCACCCATGATTTCGGATCACTGAAATCAAGCTGATCAACATTCCATTCTGGCAAATGCCTTTCAAGCAACTTTACCAGCAACAATGTCACAGGCCCAATGTCATAATCAGCACCTGAACATACCTGCGCCTGATTATGACAAATCCCCATATCACTCTTTCCCTCTCCGGTAACAACCATTTTACAGAACATGGCTGGCGCTCCTGATCTGCTCAGCCTCAATTGCCATATCATTCAAAGAGAGATCAAGCATGGCATCACCTGCGGCAAGACAATCAAGTTTTTGTGATGCGGAGGGTATTTCAAAAAAACGGCACGCCTGAGTACGCCCGTCGGGCCGCTTGTAAAGAAGCGTAACAGATTGCCGCGCAACGTCATCTTCCAGGTAGTTAAGTACCATAGGGCTATGAGTAGTGACAATAGTCTGCTTGGGGGAAGCGACTAACGCATCAACAACCTGTTCCGTTATTTCCGGGTTAATCCCGTTTTCTATTTCATCAAATAACAAGGTTTCCAGAGGACTAAACTGCTGGGCAAGAATAGCAAGCAAACGGAGCATACCATCGTTGATATGACAAGCTTCTGTCACAATACTCAAAGGCTCATTGTTGCCGTTACTGTACTGTTCCGTAATTTCGAGCTGTATCCATCCGGCTCTCAAGGCTTTTGTTTTCAAAGAACAGATTTGAGGATAGTAACTTTTGAGTTGTTTAAGTAATTGCTGTTGCTGCTCATTCGATAACTCATGAATAAATGCCGACAGGTGTTCTCCTCCCATTCCAATATCCCCCTCTTCAGCTCTCTTTGCTTTTTTCCGCAATAACTGAGGCGACAACAGATCCATTGAGCGAAGCGAACATATGCGAACTGCTACATTATTAAGTTCATCACCCAACCAGTCATGCTTCAGGCGCGATAGCACGGAGCCTTCATAAATAAAATTAACACGAAAGGGTTTCTGCTCAGGTAAATTCCCACGACAAACTTGCTCTTTTAAACTAAATAAAACAGCACTATCACTTATTCTTGTAACAGATTCTTTTGTGCAGGCAAGCTTATCGCGATTAAATACCGCCTCCCAACGATAATTTTCGTTATCAATCTCTACCTCAAATCCAAGCGTAATATTTCTGGCAAGACCTTCCAGTGTGGAGTTTAGCTCTTTGGCTTCCCACCCTCTTTTGCTTAACCAATTCTTCACATCACCCAACATCAAAGCACACGCAAAGTCGATTGCCTGCAGCAAGGTACTCTTGCCAACTCCATTAAGACCGATCAGACAATTGAAATGAGACAGCTCAACTTCAAAGTCTACAAGAGATTTAAAGTTGTCGATATAAAATTTTTTCAACATTTCTGTACATGTCAATGTTTCTCAACAGTCTGATAAAACTTTTTAACTTGAACAGTATACTACTCCTTACGCTTCTTTGAGGTAATGACGTTTACGAAAAGTCCAAAACTGTTTCTGCGCCTGATGTCTCTGCAAGAATTTAACTCACGAATCGGATGATACATAAAAATAAAATAAAGCACATCCTTACGATACACGTAGCATTAAACACCAGGTGTACCTGTAGTCGAATCAACCCAGTCAAGATAGCCGGGCAATCCGCCGGTAATGGGCAGTCTGATAATTTCCGGCACGTCGTAGGGGTGAACACTCTTGATCCAGGCTTCAAGTTCGCTGTATCGGGCCTCTGTGGTTTTGATATGGAGGGCAACTTCCTCCTCTTTCTGCAACTCCCCTTCCCAGATATAAAAGCTCCGTATAGCCATCATCTGGACACAGGCCGCAAGCTTGCGGGAGAGAATGCCCTCTGCAAGCTTTTCGGCAACCTCACGGCCAGGAGCGGTGGTAATAACCATACAACAACTGCTCATACTCACGCTGATAGTGTTACAATTCAATAAGCTCCTTGCTGAAACGCTGCAAAGAGGTTGCACCATTGAGCCCCATCACCACCGTATCTTCGATGCGCACCCCGAATTTGCCGGGCAGGTAGATACCGGGCTCGATGGTAAAAAGCATATTCTCCTGCAAGGTGTGCTCCCCTTTCGGGCTTATCCGAGGCTCTTCGTGAACCTGAAGACCAACGCCGTGACCGAGGCCATGGCCAAACTCGTCACCGTAACCGTGACCGGCAATAAAGCGGCGAACCTCATCATCAAGCTCTCTGGCCGTCATACCGCACCGAGCTGAAGCAACACCAAGCGCCTGAGCCTCCTGCACAATACGATACACCTCCCTGGCTTCGCGGGAAACAGGGCCAAGCGCAACCGTACGAGTTTGATCGGAGGCATAGCCTTCATAGATACACCCGATGTCGATCACAATCAGCTCGCCAGATCTGAACCGGGCCTTTGTGGGAGTTGCATGAGGCATTGCGGAACGCGCTCCAGCGGCCACAATGGGGTCAAAGGAGTCTTTTTCGGCGCCAAGCTTTTTATGCTGATAGCTGATCTCTGCGGCAATATCGAGCTCCGTCACTGAGGGCGAAATCAGGGGAAGCACTCGCTCAAGCACCAACTCGCTGATTTCAACCGCACGACGCATTTTTGCAAGTTCAATCTCATTTTTGAGCATCCTGAACTCATCAAAAAAAGAGTCTACTGGGATCACCCGCTGTTTACCGAGAATTTGCTCGATAAGGTGGGTTGCCTCATGCCAGGTAACATGATCGGACTGCAGGGCAACCAGTTCTCCGAGAGGATAGCGACCTGAGCCAAGCTCGGCCGCAAAACCATCAGCAGCAATAACCGTTTCTGCCACACTCACCTCTCCCACCGCCTGCTCCTTGTAGCGAAAATCAGTAAAGAGCCAGCATTTATCTCTTGTGATCAGCACTCTGGCGTTTGAACCGCTGAAACCGGTCAACCACCGGATAACGGCGAGATCGGTAACAATCATCGCATCAAGCGCCTGGCTCATCATTTTCCTTAAAACCATCCGTAGCGCCTCTGTTTGATGCAACGTACTCTGCTCACTCCCCATTACATTCTAAACTATGATTCATAAAAATATCGGAATCGCTTTTTTTGCGAGCCCTGTTCAAAAAAACTAACCGGGAAAAAGCATTGCCAGAGCTGCCACGCCCATGACCGCCACCGCTACCCAGCCAAGAATGATGATCGGGCGACTCGCGGTAAATTCACCCATGACCGATTTTTTCGAAACGAGCAAAATAATCACAACCATTAAGGGTACGGCGATGACTCCATTGATAACTGCGCTCCAGAACAAGGCTTTCATTGGACTGATCGGCGTATACTGAATAACAAGCCCAAGCAAAACGCTGACGGCAAGAATACTATAAAAACCGCGTGCGTCCTTTGCCTTGTTTTCGAGACCCGAATTCCAGCCCATAGCCTCAGAAAAAGCGTATGCCCCTGAACCGGCAAGCACCGGCACACCGATTAAGCCAACACCAAGAATCCCGACAGCAAACAGCAGAAATGCAAAGTCGCCTGCCAGAGGCCTGAGTGCACTCGCGGCCTCGGCAGCGGTAGTGATATCTGTAATTCCTGAAACATGAAGCGTGACTGCAGTTGCCAGAATAATAAAATAAGCGGTCACGTTAGAATAAAACATGCCGCTCCATGTATCCCACCGGATACGACGAAGCTCTTGCCCTGCCATGCTTGCATTGGATAGAAGCGCAACTGCACCCTTTTTTGAGCGCATCTCTTCGACCTCTTCAGATGCCTGCCAGAAAAAGAGGTAGGGACTGATCGTGGTGCCAAAAACTCCGACAATAACTGCGGCCGTATCAGAATTCAGAATAAACCGGGGCCAGAGGGTACGCTGTGCGACCTCTCCCCAGGGAACATTGACCGTAAAGAGCACCGCTGCATAAGCCAGCAGTGAAATGGTCAACCACTTCAAAAAATTGACATAGCGATGATAGGGGACAAACACCTGAAGTATCAAGGTGGCAAACACAAACAGGGCGGTCATGACATGACGATTGAAGCCGGTAATAAGCTCGGCAACTTCACCCATCGCCGCAACGTCAGCGGCGATATTGAGCGTATTGGCAACCAGCAAAAGCAGCACAAC
>CAIXCO010000377.1 GCA_903917955.1 uncultured Chlorobiaceae bacterium
GGGTATACCCACAGACATTGCCAAACTCAGGATTAAGGCTGATATCCTCAAGATTGTTCAGGCCACTGAAGAGCGACACTTTAGAGAATTTGCTTACCCCGGTAAGAAAAACAAAACGCAGGTACTCGTCATTCTCCTTGATTTTTGTGTAAAAGTCGCGCATCCCATCACGAATGAGGAGAGCCTCTGGAATATTCTCAATATTGTCCAGAATCGGCTTGTCATACTCATCAATCAGGATGACCACCTTCTGGAGATACTTTTGAGATGCTTTTTTTATCAAGTCAGCAAAGTAGTATTTTGCCTTTACTTTTGATTTGTTCGCACATTCCAGCCCAAGTCGCTCCTCATTGGAATCAAGTATTTGTATCAAGTCCTCCTCCAAATCAGCCTTCGAATGAACACCGCCGCTGAAACTGATCTTGATGACCGGATACTTCTCCTCCCAGTTCCATTGCTTCTCAATCAGCAGCCCGCTAAACAACTCCCGTTTCCCCTCAAAAATATTTTTCAGCGTGTCGAGAAACAAGCTCTTCCCGAAGCGACGGGGCCGCGACAGAAAGACATATTGATAGGTGTTAATCAGATTAAGGGCAATCTCCGTTTTGTCGATGTAGAGGTAATCACCCTCAATTATTTTACTGAACGTCTGTATCCCTACTGGCAGCTTTTTCATCGTCAACCTCACGTTAAAACATGAACCCATCACAGACATCGGTACCCCACACTTTTTTTACGACACCGCAAAATACAAAACTTTTTGTCAGAAAAACCGAGCGACAAACCAGAGGGGTAATGAATCCGTGAACCCAGCCACCAGGCAACGGGCCCAACACTGCACCAAAAATGGCACAACCCGCCCAGTAAATACACCCAGTCAACAACGTCCCCCTTTCCGAAAACAGTTACTACCCGTAGTCACCAACGTCCCACACTCACTGTACTGCACGCCGATCGCAATCACATAATCCTTCGCATGGCCCCACGCAGGGCATTCATGTTGCCAACATAGAGACATTCCTCAAGCCCCTTGGTGATATTAGCAAGACTCCGCGTAAGATAATGCGAGTCAGATTACTGCTGTCGGCCAGGTCACCATAAGGGAGAAAGCCCACGAATTACGCTGATTTCAGCTAATTTTCAGCACACGCAAGTCGTACGCCTCAATTATCTACTCCATCAAAAGCTGATTGAGTTGCTGCACACTAACCTCTGCTTGTCGCAAAATAGCTCTGAGTGTACCACGATCCAGCTCTTTGTGATCAGGAATAACCGTTTGTGCCCAAGGCTCATCACGCCGAAGAATCATATGACTGCCATGCTGACGTTTGAGCACAAAACCAACCTTACCGAGAGCCTTAAGTAACTCCCTGCCAGAGAGCCTTGGTAGTTCGCTCATATTGCAATGAGCATCGTCTGAAACGATTCATCGGGAACGGGCAATCCATCTTCCTCCAATGCGAGGATGTAACCCTGAATCGCCTCACGGATATTAATTATAGCATCTTCTCTCGAAGTCCCCTGCGAAACACAACCGGGGAGACTTGGACATTCTGCAACCCAATACCCATCCTGACCCGGATAAATTACAGCTTCTCTCATAGTTACTACCCCTTTGTTTAAAAAAACAAGCTCTTCCTGAAACTGATTATACCATTTCACTGCATCAAGCAAATCTTTAGCTGCTCATTCTTGAAATTTAAGCTTCACCGCTATAACGCATCAAAATCCAGAAGTGTCGAACGGCCCTCAGTTACCGCTTTCATGCGTTCATTTACCTCACTTATCCATGCTTCACGAATGTCGCCCTCTTCATAATCAATACTTGCAAGAAGCAACTCTGCCAAAGCAACCCGTTGAATGGGCGGCATTTTCATTGCCTTATTTATCAATA
>CAIXCO010000378.1 GCA_903917955.1 uncultured Chlorobiaceae bacterium
CCACGAAGAGCTGATCGCCGAGCAACACCTCTACGCCGAACTCTATAACCAGCAGTTGCTCGAAGAGGAGATTCTTTCAATTTCGTAGCATTACAGCGAAATCGAATAATAGTCACGGTACCATGCCACAAAGCGCTTGATACCTTCCGGCACAGTGGTTTCCGGCTTGTAGTGAACATCCTCCATCAGTTGATCAACGTCTGCACAGGTGTCGGGTACATCACCAGGCTGCAGTGGTAAATACTCTTTTATGGCAGTGCGGCCAAGCTGGCCTTCAAGTGCTTCAATGTAATCCATAAGCTCAACCGGACGGCTGTTGCCTATGTTATAGACTCTCCAGGGCGCCCTGCTTGTGCCGGGATCGGGCTTAAGTCCTGACCAGTCGGGGTTGGGTGTGGCTACATGGTCAAGCGTCCTTACTACCCCCTCAACAATATCGTCGATATAGGTAAAATCACGACGATGCTTGCCGTAATTGAAGATCTGAATGGGCTTGTTGTTCAGTATGGCATCGGTAAAAAGGAAGAGTGCCATATCCGGCCTTCCCCAAGGGCCGTACACGGTAAAAAAGCGCAGCCCGGTTGTTGGCAAATTGTAGAGATTGCTATAGGTGTGAGCCATCAACTCATTGGCCTTCTTGCTTGCAGCATAGAGGGAGAGAGGGTGATCGACATTGTCGTGCACCGAAAAAGGCATGGTTTCGTTGGCACCATACACAGAGCTTGAGGAGGCATAGACGAGATGCTTCACGCTGTTATGGCGGCATCCTTCGAGGATATTGAGAAAACCGACAATATTGCTCTCAATGTAGGAATGAGGATTCTGAATTGAATAGCGCACACCAGCCTGGGCTGCCAGATTAACGACCCGTTCAAACTCCCCTTTCCGGAAAAGCTCCTCAATGGCGCTCCGGTCAGCGAGATCAGCTTTTACAAAGGTGAACCCTTCAAAAGGCGCAAGCATCGAAAGACGCGCCTCCTTGAGTGAAACGTCGTAATAGTCGTTCATGTTATCGACACCGGTGACCTGCTCTCCCCTTTCGAGCAACCGCTTGCAGAGATGAAATCCTATAAATCCGGCAGCGCCGGTCACCAATATTTTCATTGCACTTTGATCATTCATGGGTTACAGCCGCGATTAAAAGCAGCCTCTAAAAAGCTTGAGCTATCCCTCAATAAAAACAATTTACCGCACCAACAAAAGCAAAAAGAGGGTGACGTAATTGGTTACGTGCAGTTTCGACAGACGACGCAGAGTACAACCGGTGACAATACATCTGACAAACGCACAAAAAACTCCACAATATTTTAATATTATTAGGTATTTTTAATTAAAATCCGAATTTATTTAAGTATATACCGTAAGCAAAAGGCGATTCTCCATAAACGACAAGAATCCATACTCCTATGATTCGCTGCTTTGAGCGCTACGAAGCCGAAACCTCCCAGTTTTTCGACGAGGTTATCTCAAAAGAGGGAACTCCCCGATCCCACTACGACAAGATGCTTCAACGCTTCGGCCAGTTTTCGGCGGACGATATCAAGGCGCGCCGAGAGATTGTCAATATTTTTTTTCGAAACCAGGGGATCACCTTTACCGTCTATGGCGAGGAGGAGGGTGTAGAGCGGCTCTTTCCCTTTGATCTTATTCCGAGGGTGCTGCCAGCAAACGAATGGCAAACCATCGAGCGGGGGCTTACACAGCGTATTACGGCACTCAATACCTTTTTGCACGACATCTATCATGGCCAGAAAATCCTTAAAGACAAGGTGATTCCTGCCGAACTGATTCTCGGAAGCCAGCATTTCAGACGCGAATTTGTGGGGGTAAACCCACCTCTCGGCATCTACATTCACGTTACCGGCAGCGATATCATCCGCGACGGCGAGGGCAACTATCTGGTGCTTGAAGATAATCTGCGCACCCCGAGCGGCGTCTCCTATATGCTGCAGAACCGGCAAGCGATGAAACGCGCCTTCCCGGTGCTCTTCGACAAATACAAGATCCGGCCGATCGAAAATTATCCGCAGGAGCTTCTCCGTACCCTGCAGGAGATTGGCCCGGTTTCGCGCCGTGATCCGAACGTCGTGGTGCTTACCCCCGGCATCTACAACTCGGCCTATTTCGAGCACAGCTTTCTGGCCCGCCAGATGGGCGTTGAGCTGACTGAGGGAAAAGATCTTGTGGTCAACAACAACAAGGTGTATACCAGAACCACCCGGGGACTGGAACGGGTTGATGTGGTCTACCGGCGCGTTGACGATGCCTTTCTTGATCCGCTTGTCTTCCGCCCTGACTCGAAGCTCGGTGTTGCTGGTATTGTTAATGCGTACCGCAAAGGCAATGTGACTTTGGCCAACGCCATTGGTTGCGGCGTGGCTGACGACAAGGTGATTTACAGTTTTGTACCTGAAATCATCAAATACTATCTCGGTGAAGATCCGATTTTGGAGAATGTTCCAACCTGGCTCGCCAGCAACCCTTCAGACCTGAAATATATTCTGGCAAACCTCGACAAACTGGTGGTGAAGGCGGCCAATGAATCAGGCGGCTACGGCATGTTGATCGGGCCGGAATCGACGATTGAGCAGCAGGAGAATTTTGCGGAGATGATTGTGGCCAATCCACGGAACTACATTGCCCAGCCAACCATTTCGTTGTCGCGCCACCCAAGCTTTTTCAATGATACCGAGCTCTTTGGGTGCCATATCGACCTTCGTCCCTATGTTTTGTACGGTAAAACTATTACTATAGTCCCCGGAGGCTTGACAAGGGTGGCCCTCAAGCGTGGTTCACTGGTGGTCAACTCCTCTCAGGGAGGAGGCAGCAAGGATACCTGGGTTGTCGACGAATAAACACTAATTTCTTATTACTTATGTTAAGCCGTGTTGCCGAATCGCTCTTTTGGATGAGTCGTTATTTTGAACGGGCAGAGAATACTGCGAGGTTTCTCGACGTCAATTTTAACCTGTTGCTTGATCTCAATAAAATAACCCATATCGAGAACCCGAGCTACTGGGTTGCGCTTATTCTTGTCACCAGCGACAAGGAGCGTTTCAACAGCCTGTATGACGAGTACTCTGCCCGTACCGTGACCGATTATCTGGTCTTCAACAAGAGCAATCCGAACTCCATCACCTCCTGTATCGGGCTGGCAAGGGAGAATGCACGCAGTATTATTGAGAGCATCTCAAGCGAAATGTGGGAGCAGGTCAATAACCTCTACCACTATCTGCAGAATGTGACGCCGCAGTTTGTGCAGAACGACCCCTACGGCTTTTACAAAGAGATCAAAAATGCCTCGCATCTCTTCCAGGGCATTACCGATAACACCTTCTCGCACAACGAGGGGTGGGATTTCATACAGATTGCCAAGTATCTTGAACGCACCGACAACATCGCCCGGCTTATTGATGTGAAATACCACATGCTGCTCTCCGAAGCGCAAAGCCAGCCTGAACTCGTTGCCGGCTCGGAAGATATCATCCAGTGGATGGCCGTGCTCAAGAGCTGCAGCGCGCTTGAGGCTTTCCGCAAGGTCTATCTGTCAAAAATTGATCCCGACAACATTCTGCGTTTTCTCATTTTGGACCGTACCTTCCCGCGAAGCATCAATTTTTCTGTCTGTGCGGCTGAAGATGCCCTGTGGCGCATATCAGGAAGCTCGCGCCACCGCTATGTCAACAACGCCGACCGGCTGATTGGCAAACTGGAGGCCGAGCTAAGTTATACGGCCATTGAGGATATCTTTTCGAAAGGGTTGCACCACTACCTTGAAGATTTGGAACAGCGGCTGGTGAAAGTTGGCGAACAGGTTCACCTCACCTATTTTGCCTACCACACTCCGGAAATTGAGTCATCAGACATTGAAGAGGCGCTTCCCTTCACCGGAATTGCCGGTGGACGAGCCAACTGGAGCCAGGCGCAGCAGCATCAGCAACAGCAATAACCCGACCGTAAACCACAAGAGCATGATTCTGAAAGTTGAGCACTCTACCCTGTTTGAATATGACAATCCAATCTATGAAACAGCGACCGAAGTACGGCTCCACCCCGATAATAACCCTGCAGCTCCGCAGCGCTGTGCAAGCTTCAAGCTTCAGGTCGATCCACCGGCCACACTTTTTGAATACACCGATTTTTATGGCAATAATGTCAACCATTTCAACCTGCTCCAGAGTCATAAGCGGGTTAAAATTGTGGCTACTTCGGTAGTAGAGACCGGCATGGGCCACGCTGATGCCGGCGAAAATGAGGATATTTATCTGATGGATTTTTCATGCCAGAGCCGCTATGTCCATTTCGATGCTGCCATACGCGACTTCTCCACCCGTTTTGCCACCAATACCAACAGTTTTCAACTTGCCGAATCGATCTGCCGCTACATTAACGATACCTTCATCTACGAGCCAGGAGTGACTGACGTTCACAGTACCAGTGCGGTGGTCATGGCACTCGGACGGGGCGTCTGCCAGGATTTTGCCCATATCCTGCTTGCCACCTGCCGCTACCTCGGCCTCCCCGCCCGCTACGTCAGCGGTTACCTCTACGGAGGCAGCACACCCGATGGACACGATGAAGCGAGCCACGCCTGGTGCGAAGTCTACTGCGGCAAGGAAAAAGGGTGGATTGGCATGGACCCGACCCATAAAACCCTCTTTGTTGATCAGCGCTATATCAAAATTGGTTCGGGCCGTGACTATGATGACATACCTCCGGTTCGTGGCACCTACAAAGGCAATGCAATTGAAAAGCTTACTGTAGCGGTGAGGGTAAGCTCAATGGAGTAAGCAAACAAGAGCTATGCCGTAAAAAAAGAGTTCCGGAATTCCTTCACGATCACTACATTAGTAGACAGGGCCGGGAAAAATATTTTTATGGCAGCAGCGGTACTTCGCTTGGGATGTGCCGTTATTGATGCACAATGCAGCTTATCATCGGAGGAACTCTCATGGCACAAAATCAGAAGCGCAGCACTCAAAAATGGTTGATTTGTTTATTGCTCTCCGGCTTGATGCTCACCATTGCACTTATCCTCCTGACACCGTGGCAAAGCGGGCATATCCCTTCTCACTCTCACCCGGCACAAAATTACAGCGAGGCATTACAACTCGTTGAACTCCTCAGGGCGGATGAACCTCAAGGGATGAATCCGCTCAACCGAGCCCAATTGATGACCCACGGAAATAAAACAGATCACGCCATCATTCTGGTTCACGGCTATACGAGCGACCCGCAACAATTTCAGGAGTTAGGAAAGCGTTTATATGCTTTGGGCTATAACGTCCTCATTGCTCCTCTCCCGCACCACGGTCTGGCTGACCGGATGACCAATGCACATGCGAGTCTGACGGCCGAAGAGCTGGCAGAGTATGCCAACCGGACGGTGGATATTGGACAGGGACTCGGTGACAAGGTGGTCATGATGGGTATCTCTGCGGGCGGTGTCACCACCGCATGGGCGGCACAAAACCGGAGCGATATCGATCTGGCGATCATCATCTCCCCTGCCGTAGGATTCAAACAAGTTCCCACACCACTGACCGCTGCCGCAATGAACCTCTATACATTTCTGCCTGATGCACTCGAATGGTGGGATCCAGTACTGAAAGAGAAGGTTCTTCCGGAGCACGCCTACCCTCTCTATTCCCGTCATGCTTTGGCGCAGATTCTCCGTCTGGGGTTTGTTGTTCAGACAGAGGCCGTAATTGCGCCACCTGCCGCAAAAAAGATGGTGATTGTCTTCAATGCCAACGACCTCATGATCAATAATGAGATGACGATGAAGATCGTCAACCTGTGGAAGGTGCACCATGCAAGCCTGACCACTTTCGAATTCCCGGCCAGCCTGAAACTCGGCCACGACATCATCGACCCGGCCCAACCCAACCAGCGGGTCGATATCGTCTATCCGCAACTCCTGGAGCTGCTCAACCGATAAACAAACAGCTCTTCATATCCGCTATCAACGAATTATCAAGGGAGGAAAACTTTTCCTCCCTTGGCTGACAGCGACTTATTTAACGAAGGGCTGGGGAGGCGGTGTTGCGTCCGTTGATGGCGGAAGTTGTGGCAGCTCAAATTTCGGCTGGTCACCGGTCAAACTCTTCAGGAAGGCAACAATACTCGCATTCTCTTCGGCGGTGAACTTTTTGCCCAACTGAATCTGACCCATCACCTCAACGGCCTTCGAGAGTGTTGCCGCGCCACCGTCATGGAAATAGGGGTAGGTCAACTCAACGTTCCTCAGAGTCGGCACCTTGAATTTGAAACGATCTGCATCGACTTTTGTAACAGCAAAACGACCTGATGCTGGATTTGTTGTTTTGTAGGGTTCCACAGCTCCCATTTTCTGGAAAGAATTCCCCCCGACAGCCGGGCCGTTATGGCAGGCGGTACATCCACTGCTCTTGAACAGGTCGTAGCCTGCAAGTTCCTGTTTAGTGATTGCTGCGTCATCACCTTTCAGCCATTTGTCGAAACGGGCATTAGGGGTGACCAGCGTCTCTTCAAAGGCGGCTATGGCCGTTGTCACCTTGTCGATATCAATGGTATCGACCTTGAAAACCTTCTTGAACTCTTCCACATAAGCGGGAATGGATTGCAGCACCGCAACGGCGAGGTCATGGGTAAACGACATTTCACCCGGGTTGCCTATCGGGCCACCCGCCTGCTCCTTGAGATCTTTGGCCCGTCCATCCCAGAACTGCGCCAGGTTCAGGCTTGAGTTGAGTACGGTTGGCGAATTGATAGGCCCTTGATGCCATTTGTGGCCAATGGAGCTTTTGAGATTGTCACTGCCGCCCATGCTTAAATTATGGCAGGAGTTACATGAAATGAATCCTGATTTTGACAACCGTGGATCAAAAAAGAGTTTTTTGCCAAGTTCCACCATGGCCTGATCTGCTACTTTTGGTGCTTCAAGAGGTGTAACAGGCTCCCCCGCCCTTGGCTGAGTGACTGGAACAGCAACAGGTGCAGGCTGATTTACCGTTTCTGGTTCCGTTTTTTTTGTACAGGAGGCGACAACGCCAGCAGCAAGAAGGGTTACAACAAGAATTTGAGTTTTCATTATCAGGTTCCGGAAAAATGATCAAGAGTGCCGAAATACCGGCTATTGTTATGATTCAAAAAAAGAAGTACTTCCCGAGTAGCAAAAATACTTTTTTTTCTCTTAAATCCAGAAAAAAGGGTACTTGGCTCGTCAACAAAGAGAGAATGGTCAGCGCGGGCACACTGTTTATATTGCCATAGCCACGTTTCCTTCATGAACTGTGAACTATGCTGGTTTCAAGAGTGATTTTGCCTATGCCGGTTATAGCATCACGAATATATATCGGCTCCGGAGTAATAACCGGCAAGCTTATCCTCAATATTTGCACGCGCTGTGAGTATGATAATGCGCATATCAGTATTGTTTTTCAGATACTCGGTAAGCACCAGACCATTCTGATCGGGAAGGACGATCTCGACTATAGCAAACGCATACTGCCCTGTGGCAATATGTTGATAGAACTCCATTGCCGAACCGACTCCTGTAACGTCATATCCATGCAGCTTCAGGTATTTTATCAGGCTTTCACGAAAATCAGCATCATCTTCGACCATGATTATTCGATTCGGAGAGGTATTGAGTGGAGTGTTTGCTGGATTCATGTGAGTGACATATAAAAAACAGTTCCCTGATGTATATAGCGCGTATATATAAATAATTTTCCGATGTACACCTCTATTCGCTCTGATAAAATATTCTTCTCACGGTCTTTCTTGCAAAAGATCGGCACGTCCAAGGAGTCCGGACTCGGCCAGCAATCTCAGACGCGCCGAGCGCCATTCGGCTACCGCACGAATACGCTCCTGCTCAGCATCGGCCAATGCCAACTGACTGTTGAGAACTTCGAGGATATCGGCAGCATGATAATCATACCGACGCAGGGAAGAGTGAAGGGCCTGTGTTGCTGCCAGCATAAGGAGTTCAGTGGCTTTGAGGGTTCCCAGCGATGTCAGCGCATCTGCATGTGCCCTCACCACCTCGATCAGGGCCTGACTTGTTGCCGCCTGCAGTTGGGCCTCACTCTGTTCGGCCTGAGCCTGTGCGCCCCGAATCCTGTAGGTTCTCGCAAAGCCCTCAAATATCGGCAGGTTAAGCGTAACGCCAGCAGTTCTCACCAACTGGTTGGTTGACGATAACCCCTGGTTGGGGTAGCCGTTCCGGGACAAAGAGGCCGTTGCATCCAATGATGGCATTCCCTCCGACCGCGCTACGGTTATTTTGGCCTTATCGGCAGCCAACTTTGCGCGTGCAGCCCTGATAGCCGGATGATTCTCTTCTGCCTGACGCAACACGCTGTTGAGATCTTTCACATCATCCACCCGATAAAGCTCCAGCCTCTGCGGCAAGTGAATGGACGTACCCGGCGCCAATCCCATAACCTGCACCAGCAGACTCAGCGACTTGTTGAAGTCGCCCTGCGCACGCGCTTCGTTGAGTCGTGCCTTGCATAGAGCAGTCAACGCCTGCAGCGTATCGGATAAAGGCACCGCACCGCGATCCTCTCGTCGTTTGGTTGCGGCAAGAATACGCTCGGCTATTTCCACCATCTTTTTCCTGGCAATACAACTTGATTGGGCCGTCATCGCATCAAAATAGGCCTGGATGACCCCCGTCATCGTCTTTTGCAGCGAGGCCTCATGCGCAGCAAGGGCCGCCACAAGCAGTTGTGACGCCACTTTATTGTTAGCGCTTCGACCCCCGAAATCAAGGAGTCTCCAGGTAAGGGTACCATAGAGCTGATTGCCTGTCTGAAAGGAATCGTACATGTCAGAGAGGAAGGAAGAGCTGCTCCGATTTGCCAGTCGGCTCACTGAAACGTTCATGGTCGGTAAATATGCGGCACGCGCTTCACCCAACACCCCTGACTGAACCTTGATTGCCGCCCAGGCTGAACGGATTTGTGGATTGTTGCTCAATGCAACATCAATGGCACTCCCGAGTTCAAGGGGTTGAGAGAGATCAGCAGAGGCCGGGCAGGCAATGAGACTCTCATCGGGGAGCATGGCTCCCGTATGCAGGCAATCGGGTTGCACACCCAGCGGGTCTTTCAGGATATCAGGAATACCGAGGGCGGATATCGGCAACGCAAACACCCATAGGAGGGTTGCCGAAACGCAGCACCCGTTCTTAGCGTTGATTGAAACTCTCATGTGCATGTTGCATCAATGGGGAAAGGAAATACTCGATAATGCGTCGACTGCCGGTCTTGATCTCGATCGATACGCTCATACCAGGCGTCAGCGCCACCTTGCGGCCATCAATGGTCATGGCGGAGTGATCCAAAACCACTTTGATGGCATACACCGGCCCTTTGGGCAAATCCTTTTTCGTCTCATCCTGATGAGCCTGCACAGAGGCCCCGCTGCTGGCTTGGGTATTCGACTCTATCGCATCACGGGATACATGGGATACTTGACCGGACACCATCCCGTACTTGGTGTAATCGAAGGTTTCGATCTTGACCTGGGCATGCTGACCTTCCGTAACAAACCCGACATCCCTGTTTTCAATGAACGCCTCAACTTCGACCTGATGCTGGCGGGGAACAATCACCATGATCGGCTGAGCCGACTGCACCACACCTCCTACCGTATGAACCATCAACTGCTGCACCGTGCCAGCCACAGGGGCCTTCAGGCGCAACAGGTCACTATGCGCGGCAGCTCGTTCGGCATCCTGCCCGGATGACTGCGCCACTCTCACTCCCTCACTCAGTGCCTCCTCTGCATTTTTACGCGTCTCGGCAAGATGCGCGCGACGCTGATTGGCGGCGTCCGCAAGATTGCCTTCCAATTCAATCTGCTCCTGCTCCTTTTCCTGCCAGGCATGGAGCGATACATCATGGTCTCGCGCCAGAACCCTGTAATCGTTCGCCTGTTGGGTAATGAGAGGCAACTGACGTTGATATCGTACGATCTGGCCATCCAAACGAGTCAGCTTCGCTTCAAAGTCCTGCCACTGACTTTCCAGATAACGCCTGCCGTCCGCAACACGTTCTGCCGATAACCCTTCCACACCAACCATCGGCACGAACCGTTTGGCATCAATGGAGACCAAGAGTGCCCGGGAACGCGCTACCTGCAACAGCGCAGTTTCCCGATCACCAGTAGCCTTGTCCCGTTCCCGATCACTCATACGGGTATCAAGCTCGACAAGCAAAGCGCCAGCAGCAACCGACTGCCCCTCTTCAACAAACAGCCCGTTCACGCGAGCCGTCTCAACAGAGGCAATGGTTTTGCTGCGTTCAGAGGGAATGATCTTGCCCGTCGCATTCACAATAATATCCATCTTGCCCAAAACCGACCACAGCAGCAACGCCAACAGTAAAGCCAGCAGAATACGAGCTACCCAGCGTCCGACTGGCGAAACCGGCGCCATCTGCAATGCCAGCGCTGAGGGTAAAAATTCCGATTCATGCGCTTTCAAATCAGGTGGTGTTACCTCATGCCGCTGTGCCCAGAAATAAGCAACATGTTGCTGGTAGCGTCCAATCAGTTCCCGCAAGGCCAGCAGGCGCAACCTGAAATTCATACTGCCTCCTCAGACGATTGCATACCCTGCTGTAGCTTGTAAAGATGGGCATAGATCCCCTCCTTTACACGCAGCAATTCCGCATGGGTGCCCACCTCGGCAATCTGACCCCGTTCAATCACGATAATTCGGTGCGCATCACGCACGGCTGAAAGACGGTGGGCAATGATTAATACCGTCCGTCCCATGCAAATACGGCGCATATTGTCCTGAATGATCTTCTCGGACTCGTAATCAAGGGCACTGGTTGCCTCATCAAAAATCAAGACCCTCGGATTTGTGATCAGTGCCCGAGCAATGGCGATCCGCTGCCGCTGTCCCCCGGAAAGCCCGGTGCCATGTTCACCGACAACCGTGTCGTACCCTTCGGGCAGTTCACAGATAAACTCATGTGCGCCCGCCAGTTTGGCAAGCTCAATCACCATTTCCAGCGACAACGTCGGATTGGCCAGTGCAATGTTGGCCCGGATCGAGCGGTTGAACAGCGTATTCTCCTGTAACACCACTCCGATCTGCTGGCGCAATGAGACCGCGTCCACCACTGCCAGATCGTGACCATCGACGAGGACACGGCCACGATCAGGAAGATAGAGCCGTTGAACCAGCCGTGTGAGGGTGCTTTTGCCCGAACCGGATCTCCCCACAATACCGATCACTTCACCCGGCGCAATCTTCAGGTTAACCTGCCGTATAACGTCTGCCGTATCCGGGCGATAACGAAACGACACCTGATCAAATTCGATCGCTCCTGCGATTTTTGGTAACCGTGTTCTTTGGGAGGCAACTTCTGTTGGAGCATTCAGGATATCGCCCAGACGACTCATGGAGATACCGACTTGCTGAAAATCATTCCAGAGTTG
The DNA here is from genome assembly GCA_903917955.1 of uncultured Chlorobiaceae bacterium. Taxonomy (GTDB): domain Bacteria; phylum Bacteroidota; class Chlorobiia; order Chlorobiales; family Chlorobiaceae; genus Chlorobium. The sequence continues at coordinate 11,446 of CAIXCO010000378.1, forward strand.
AGCCAGACGCAGAATCGGACTCGACACCTGCCCGGCCAGCATGTTGAAGGCAATCAGGGCTCCAACCGTCAACTCATTATCCAAAACCAGTCCGGCACCCCGCCAGAGAATAGCGGCAGTGACCAATTTGCTGACGAGCATGACACCACCATTGGCAATCGTCGCCACATTGGTTACCGACAGTCCAGCCGTAACATAGCCCGCCAGTTGCTGATCCCAGTTGTGCGTCCAGCGTGGCTCAACCGCCATCGCCTTGACCGTATCGACTCCGCTTATGGTTTCGACAAGGAAAGAGTGGTTCTCTGCAGAACGATTGAATTTCTCGTCAAGACGTTTTCGAATCATTGGCGTAAACACAACCGATAAGACGACATAAACGGGTATCGAACCAATTACGATAAGCGTAAGAACCGTACTGTACCAGAACATCACCGCAAGAAACACAAACGAAAAGGCGATATCGAGCACCACCGTCAGGGCATTACCCGTCAGAAATGAGCGGATATTCTCCAGTTCGCGAATACGGGCAACAGAATCACCGACCCGACGACTCTGGAAGTACGCGAGCGGCAGACCGAGCAGGTGACGAAAGAGACGGGCGCCCAGTTCAACATCAATCTTGCTGCTCGTATGCGCAAAGACCCAGGTGCGTATGCCGGTCAATGCCGCTTCGAACAAGGTCGCTGTAACCAGACCGATCGCGATGACATTGAGGGTTTTCATGGCGTGATTTACGAGCACCTTATCCATCACTACCTGAAAAAAAAGAGGGGTCACCAGACCAATAAATTGGAGACAGAGTGAAATCAGCACTATTTCACCAAGTAATCGGCGATATTTGATAATTACCGGGATAAACCAGGTAAAGTCGAATCGGGACAGCACTCCGCTAAAACTCGCTTTGCTCATGAAGAACATCAATTCACCGGTACTCTGTGCGATAAAATCCTCCACGGAGATGATCTCCGGAGGCTTCCCTGCGTGCTGCACCAGCAATCGTGACGCTTCCACCTGAACGCTGTCGCCCTGCACCCTTTCAAATCTGGCCACGATAAAAAAACGACCATCCGAATGCCGGGCGATGGCTGGCAACGGCGCCTTGTCAAGACGAAGCGGATCCTGCCGTACAAGCCTTGACGTCATACCAAGTTCCTTGGCCGCAAGCAACAGTGCCGAGTTACCGAATATCGGTTCCCCCGTAGCTTTATCCTGTTCAAGTTCAGCCGACAGGTGATGTTTGAGGGTCATCTCATCTACCGCAACCTGATGAAAGGCCCCAATGACCTGCAGGCAGAAAAATCCTGAGTCCATCATGATAACACACTATTTGGCGATAATTGCCACCCATTCCAGCTTAAACCCAACTGGCAGCCAACACCGGGGCAAGCTGCGACTGCATGGCCTGTGGCAATACCATCTGACCAGCCGCCGGAGCACTCATGATTGACATTGCCTGAACCAGCACATTAATATTGGCATCAGTCACAACCTTGCCATCCCCTGCACGAATTTGCTCAATATGATTGGCCGATCCCGAATACCAGTCACGTATGGCTACGCTGTCCGTTCCACCGATGATGCTGATGACAAGATCATTGCCAACATGACGCAACCAGAGCTGGTCGTATGTGACATCAATGGCAAGCGCAAGAACATCACGATTACCTGCCGTAGCATCCTTTTCGACGATCACGTCCTGGCCACCACCCCGCGCAAAGTGATAGAGATCATCGCCCAAACCACCCTGTAGCGTGTCGTTTCCGACTCCGCCATTAAGCGTATCGTTGCCATCCGCCCCCTGCAGGAGATCGTTACCAGCAAGCCCCGAAAGCATATTATTACCCCGGTTCCCCACTACCGTGTTGTTCAGCTCGTTGCCTGTGCCATTGATATCCTCCTGCCAGAACTTGACCGGTGCAATGGTATATATGGCATAAGCGCCCGTAACATTCACGGCATTCCGGAACGTCGCGACATCAACAAACCGCGTCATATCACTGACCATACCCCGACCCGAATCAGCGATATAAAATCCCATGAGCATGCCATCCGTCTCGCGATACACCGCTCCCGTCAGGGTGATGGCATGGTTGGCGCTGCCGTTGCCATTGTAAGCTGAATCACCCCATAACTTTCCGGCATTCACCCCAAGTATGACGCCACGACCGCTGCGCACCAGACTGGCAATCCCCGATTCATTATACCCCATCACCACATCATTTCGAATGCCATAATTATCCAGAATCGCACGTTGCTGAGTGACGTTCGACCCACCAAGCCGCCAGGCAGGCAGACTCGGGTTGTTCAACGCCCAGTTATTCTGAATTGCCAGATTGATGATTTGACTCTCACTCGTCGGGCGGCCTGTCTGGGTAATCAGATTGGCAATAGAGGTGAGCGCGCAAGTTCCCAGATAGTTCTGAACAGCATCACCCTGCATGTAGTCAAGTTCATGACGCTTAGGATAGCCATACACCAGAACGCTCTGCCCGTTGACAAGGCCACTTTCCGGTTTCGCAAAATCGAGCAGCAGCAGATTTTCCATATTACTCCCAAGCTGATAACTGATGCTGCTTTGCACAGTATCGGTGCCTTCGCCAGCAAGTTCCGTCACCACATCGCCAACATTATCCACGTAATAGACATCGTTACCCTGCCCGCCGATCATGGTATCGGCACCAGTCACGCCATCGAGAATGTTGTCTGAACTGTTGCCGATGAGCAGATTGTCAATCGCATTGCCTGTACAGTTAATAGCAGCACCCTCAACCAGCCGCAGCTCTTCAATATTGGCATTCAACAAATAGTTCGTGTTCGTGATCACCGTGTCGTAGCCTTCCCCTGCGACTTCATATATGGTGTCGTTGACACTGTTGACGATATAGGTGTCGTTGCCCTTGCCGCCAACCATAACGTCCGAACCCGCTCCCCCGTCCAGGTAGTCATTACCAACACCGCCAATGAGTATATCGTGGCCGGATCCTCCGTAGAGATAGTCGTCGTCCGTTTCGCCAGCACTGAGCGTTTGCCGAGTTTCATTGCTGGCAGTAAAGCCCATCAGGACATCATCGCCCGCACCGCCATACAGGGTGTCATCCCCAACCTGTCCAAAGAGATTGTCGTTGCCTCCGTCACCATACAGGAAGTCATTACCGATGCCTCCCTGAAGCTCATCGCGGCCATCGCCACCATAAAGCAGATCGGCCCCAAGGCCGCCAATCAGGATGTCGTTTCCCGCCCCGCCATACAAGCTGTCATCATCTGTTTCGCTGGCACTGAGCGTCTGGCGGGCTTCGTTGGTGCCGGTAAATCCCATCAACAGATCGTTACCGTCACCGCCCCAAAGGCTGTCGTTGCCCACCTGACCAAACAACTTGTCGTCGCCAGCCCCGCCAACAAGCTGGTCGTTGCCTTCGTTACCCTGCAACTCATCAGCGCCATCGCCGCCAAAAAGAATATCGTTTCCCTGGTCTCCGAGCAGGATGTCGTTACCCGTACCGCCATCAAGGAAGTCATTGCCCAAACCACCATAGATGTTGTCGTTACCTCCTTCCCCATACAGGATGTCGTCGTCCGTTTCGCCAGCACTGAGCGTCTGCTTGACTTCGTTATTGCCGGTAAATCCCATCAACAGATCGTTGCCGTCACCGCCCCAGAGACTGTCATTACCGACCTGACCAAACAACTTATCGTTGCCAGCCCCGCCGACAAGCTGGTCGTTGCCTTCGTTACCCTGCAACTCATCAGCGCCATCGCCACCAAAGAGGATATCGTTTCCTTGCCCACCCATCAGCAGGTCGTTTTCTGTGCCACCATCCAAAGAATCGTTGCCCAGACCACCATAGAGACTGTCAGATCCAGCACCGCCGTAAAGATAATCATTGTCCGTTTCGCCAGCACTGAGCGTCTGCTTGGCTTCGTTGGTACCAGTAAAACCCATCAAGAGATCGTTACCATCTCCACCATTGAGCGTGTCGTTACCGACCTGCCCAAACAGTTTATCGTCTCCTGAGCCGCCATCCAGAAAATCGTTACCTTCATTACCCTGCAGTTCATCATATCCTTCCTCACCATAGAGCTTGTCGTTACCGGCATAGCCATAGAGGGTATCGTTACCCATGCCGCCCCAGATAGTATCATTACCGGTTGAGCCCCCGACCCTGTCGTTGCCGCCACCCGCCAGAAAGGTTGTAAGCACAGTCGGGAACCACGACGCATAAGCGCTGTAGTATCCCGAGTCAAAACTATCGTTGCCATCCGTACCAATCAGGGTGTTTCGGGTACTGTTGTTGATCTTGATCTTACTCGCTGACCAGTCAATCCATTGCAAGGAGTTGATCCAGTAGCGGTTGTCGGTATCGCGCAGTGTCCGGTAGTTGCTGGCGGGCACGGGCTGAGCAAGCGTGATAACTGATGGCTGCTGCCGACTCGTCGCTGTCGGTGCAACAACCTCATAGCCCGCCATCAGCGCATTGCCACGCGTTACAATGCTCCAATTCACCGACCTGATCGCACTCGTCACCGCGTTAAGTTCTCCGGCATCGAGGTGTCCGTTCTCGTTCAAATCCGTCAGCAGTTTCAAACCCGATGCCTCCTTAACACTCAGTACTCCGTCGCGGTTCGCATCCAACCCCTGCACCATCGCCAGGCTCACACGCCGCCCAAGCCCATCCACCAGTACACCAGTTTTATCGGCAATTGAAAGTGCATTGTCATAAACCGAACTCTGGCTGTCGTAGAATGCACCGATCGGGTCAAGAGTCAAGCTCGACAGCGAGTCACCCGATGTGTACAGACTCGTTTTCGAATTTGATAACAAAAGATTAGACACCGTCGTCGTCAATTGAGAATAAATATCTTTTGGCAGATACCCTGCTTTATTCGACTGATAAAACCCATACTCTTGAGTGTACATCCAGCCATAATCAAGAATCTTTGTCGGCATCTGCAACGTATTACCAGCATAGATCCTGTTTGGATCTTTTATGCCGTTATAATTAGCCAATTCCTGAACTGTAAAACCAGTCTCTACAGCAATTTTGCTTAACGTATCACCGGTCTGAATGATATACTTTGAGCCAAGACTTGCCTTGAGCGCAAGTTTTGTAGCGTAGTTATTATCATTTGAAGCCAGGACATAATCATACAGAAAAGTACCATAACTATTTTGAATCAAAAGTCCACCATCATCAAGCAATATGCACTCACCATCGCTCTTATTCGCAAATTTGCCATTGTAGAGAAGATCTTGCTGGCCGGAAGACGACTTATCATTACCCAATGGTATTCCAAACCATTGAGAGTAATTTAATAAATAGTGCGTCTTCACATCAGTGGGACCGTCCAAACCAATCAACGAGACTTGACCAAAATGCGACCCATTCACTGGCACAAAAAGACCGATCTTATCTTGCTTGTTAACGATATTTACGAATTTTGACGGATCAGACGGATGCACTGACGATGGGATCCCCAGGATTCCCGGATAACCAATACCCGGCGCTCCCCAGGTAATCCCGCCAGCGACATCGGGACGAGTCCATGCAATATATTCTGCTGCCCCGCCTCCGATCGAATGTCCTGTGAGATAAATGGGAGTGTTCC
>CAIXCO010000379.1 GCA_903917955.1 uncultured Chlorobiaceae bacterium
ACACTCCAGGTAATAACGCCATAAGGGTCGGCCACTTCGCAGGTTTTGCAGTGGAGGCAGTTTGAGGGGTTGAGTTTGAGCGCCGGGACGGGTTCTGTGGTTATTTCGTAGACGGCTGCAGGGCAGAAGTGCTGGCAGGGGTTATTGAACTCCGCAAGGCATTTTTTGAGGCAGATTTCGGCAATATCTTCAGCCTTGATCTGCAGGTGGCAGGGCTGGTTCTCGTCGTGCATGAGGTTGGAGCGAAAGAGGCTTTGCTCTTTGCTGAATGTTTTGTAGCCATCGGCCCTGAACTCTGGTATTGCGGTAGAGGCTGTTGTTATTTTTTTCAGGCCAGGGAAGGGGATGGACGCGAGACCCGGCAGACTCATTTGCGTTTTGGGCAATGAGAGACCGGGCATGCTGATTTGAAAGCCCGCCTGAAAGAGCCCTGCATAGAGCCCGTTGTCGAAGGCTTTGCGGTAGTTTCGGGCGGCGTGCAGCTCTTCGAAGGCCCATGAGTTTTTGAACCGCTCGGCGTAGCCGCCCAGCCGCTCGGTGGAGAAGTCGTTGTGCTGCAGCGCCTCAAAGAGGGTTTCGGCGGCAAGGAGGCCCGACTTCATGGCGAGGTGTATTCCTTTGTGGCGCTGCATGTTGACCATTCCGGCGGACTCTCCGGTCACGAGAAAGCCTGGCCCGTAGAGCTGCGGCATGGCATCAAGGCCACCAGAGCTGATGGTTCTTGCTCCTGCTTCCATCATAGTTCCTCCGATAAGGATCTTTGCAAGCAGCGGGTGGAGTTTGAAGCGCTGGAGGTTGAGATGCGGGTCGCAGATGGGCGCATCGGGCCCTAATGAGGAGATGAATCCAATGGAGATGAGTGTCGGGGAGAAGGCGTAGAGCCATCCACCGCCGTAGCTCTCTGCTGAAAGAGGGTGGCCGAAAAATTGCTGCACCTCTCCGGCCTTGAGACTCCCTTCCGCTATCTGCCAGCTCTCTTTTACCCCCGTTTCGTAGCGCTGCCCGGGGCACCCTGAAGGATAGAGTGCAGAGAGTTGGCGGAAGAGTGAGCCGTTGGAGCCTTCGCCAATCACCGTAACCTTGCTTTTGAGCAGAAGCCCCGGTTCAAAGTTGGCTTTGGAGTTTCCTTCCCGGTCGAGCCCCTTGTCGTCAGTAAGAATGCCTGCGACTTTGCCGTTTTCGATAAAGGGTGCGGTGGCGGCGGTGCTGTCGAAAAGCTGGATGCCCTCCTCGTCAGCTTTTTCAGCCATCCAGGCGCCGAGGCGGCTGAGCGAGAGGAGAAGTGCTCCCTCGTTGCTGAACTCTTTGGGGACAAAGGGGATTGGGAATTTTCTTTTGCTTTGCAGGAACCAGAGTTTCTCCTTTGATACGGTGGATTCAATTGGGCACCCCTGCTCGCGGTAGTCGGGAAAAAACTCTTCGAGTGCCTTTGGGTCGAGCAGCGCCCCTGAGAGGAGATGGGCGCCTGCGTGGCGTCCCTTGTCGATGACCGCTATTAAGGGTTCAAGAGGGGTTGCCGATTGGGCGTTGTGGCGCTTGATCATGCGCTGGAGGTGGATGGCCGAGGCGAGGTTTGCCGGGCCTGCTCCCACAAATACGATATCAAATTCGAGCGATTCACGTTCCTGTTTCATTGCATTCATGCTGGTTGTTCAGAGAAGAATTCCGCCAAGAATCAGCGATGCGACGCTGAAATAGATAACGATACCGGTGACATCGACAAGGGTTGCCACAAAGGGCGCTGAGGAGACTGCCGGGTCGAGGCCGAGCCGCTTCAAAAGCAGGGGAAGCATCGAGCCGGTGAGCGTTCCGAACATGACAATACCTACCAGTGAAATGCCTATGGTTGCAGCGATGTAGAGCGTTTGTGTACTGTATTTGTTAAAGGCCATGCTCCACAAAATTACCCTGAAGGCACCAATAATGCCAAGAATAAGGCCAAGCGCCAGGCCGGAGGCAAGTTCACGGCGCATCACCTTCCACCAGTCGCTGATGGTTATTTCACCAAGCGAGAGTGAACGGATAATAAGGGATGCCGCTTGTGAGCCCGAATTACCTCCACTTGAAATGATGAGCGGTATAAAGGTTGCGAGTACAATCGCTCTGGCCATTTCATCCTCAAAATATGCCATTGCCGAGGCCGTCAGCATCTCACCAACAAAAAGAATGACCAGCCAGACCGCCCGTTTTTTGATTAACTGGGGTATTGGCAGATCAATGTAGGGATCCTCAAG
>CAIXCO010000380.1 GCA_903917955.1 uncultured Chlorobiaceae bacterium
CCTGATTGACCTTGTTTCGGCCTTCTCAACAGAAAAAAGTACGGTCATAAATGACCAAGATCAAAAAAATGGTGACTTGCAGCTTATGGGCGACATCATAGCTTTTTTTGGCGAAAATCTCAATTCCGACAGGCTGCTAGGGCGCTTGCCGGGCCGCAGTATTGCTGTGATCAATTTGCCAGAAAAACCTTCATAAACATGCAGAGGTTGATAACAGGTTTCCTGATAATAACCGTTGAACAGAGCCAGTTGCTGATGGCCGTGCACAACATCTTCCGTATCATCAAAATCCAGGACAATGACCTCGGGAGGCTCGGTATACGAGGTGAGAAAATGATCAACAAAACCCCCTGCAATTTGATAGAGATCACGACGAGTAATCATGTTTTCCAGTCTGCTGAACGTCGGTTGACTGGCTAAATCAAGGCCGGTTTCAGGTAGACGACCAAGAGCCATTTTCATCGCAGGATCAATGCGTAAGCTGTTGCTGTCATTTCCGTCTTCATATCCGCAGGTGATTTGAAATACCCGCTGGGTGCTGAGTTCCTTGATACTGTGCGTAATCGAAGAAGGGCGTCGTGTATCATTGATGCACTTGGTCAGCATGCTGATGATGCCAAGTTGGGATTCGGTTTTACTCAAAAGCAGCACACCAGCATCGCTTGTGATGTTGCCACCATTAAAATCCAAAGCAACTTTTTTGCCCATTACCGGGGCTATGGCTGATGCAGAATTGAATGAAAATAATGTTTGTTGCGTACTCTCTGATGTGACTATATTCCGCAAAAGGGGTTGCATAAATATCGCGTCTTATTTGTTGATTTAAGCACCAATAATATAAGCAATTACGATATTTTGGGCATCCTTTTTTTTGTTTATGGCGAATAATTCAGGTTATGTAATCTCGATATTGGCCCTTGTTACGACTTTTATCAAGTGTTTTTCCTGAATTGTGTTGCGCAATGCTCCCAAATCTGACCCAAGCCCAACATTCAGGCAATTCATAAGGCCTCTCCTCAGGCTTGATCTCGGGCAGCGGTTTAGGCTCCCTGATCTTTCCCGCCTTAACCAATCGACGTTTCTCCGCCTCAATCTCCTTCAGCAGTTCACTCGCAGGCTGGTCACTGGGGTCTTGCGGTACAAGTTTGCCCTGCATGGCAAGGGTTAAAATCAGCTCCCGTAGTTTTTTGATCCCCTCCGGTGCGGCAAAGGCCGTATCGAAATATTTCTCAAGCAGCGCCCTGCTCTTCTCATTATCACTCATGACTCTCCTCGACTTCTCCCACAGTTTCTCCCACAGTCATCACCACAGTTCTTGTATCAATACGATTAGATTCCATGTGTTTCAGTTGCCTCCCAGTGCCTGCATGAGTTCCCGCTTCAGGTCGGCTTGTGCGGTTTCGAGTTTTCTCACAATTTCCTGGTACTCCTCCATCAGCTCTTCAGGGTCGCGGTGGTTCACCTCCACTTCATGAGGATTTTTGCAGTCGAGGTTGAAGTTGCGTGCGGCAATTTCTTCGGCTGTGATTTTCCATGCGTATGGGGTGATTTTGCGTCCCTTGCGCTCCGCCCCGCCCCACCACGCTTTTTCCCGATCAAACTCTTCGATAGTCAGAGGCCGGGTTCGTGAGTAGGCTTTGTAGCCCTCCGGGTAGGGGTGTTCAAAGAACCAGACCTCCTTTGTCGGGCCGCCCTTTTCGAAAAAGAGGATGTTGGTTGAAATACTGGTATAGGGGCTGAAAACACCTTTCGGCAGACGGACAATGGTGTGCAGGCTGAACTCCTGAGTTCACACATGAATCGTCGTAACTGCATATAAAATAAAGGTCGGCCTAAAAATTTAGGCACTACAATGCAATAGTTTAACAAAAAACTATGCTATGAGGAACGGCATTGAACTGAGTTTTTCACCCATGACCTGATAAATCTTATTGGCATGTAAAGTTGGTTTTGAAGGGATTCCATAACGAGTTCCGTTCGTTGTATGAATCAAAATGCTTTGCTGCACATGCACCAGTTCATTGCGAATAATTTCCGGCGACAATGGCTCGTATTGCAATTTTACCCGGTACGATAAGTGACGGATACAAACCAGCGCCATAAAGCAGATGGCCAGATGCGC
>CAIXCO010000381.1 GCA_903917955.1 uncultured Chlorobiaceae bacterium
AACTCCCGTTTGCATCCTCATCTACACGCAAGATATTGCTGAAACAGGACAATAAAAAAGGATCAGCGAAAGAATTACCGGTTTTTATGCTCCAAATGTCGGCTTGTGTACATCAAGAAGGTCGTCGGTGAGGTAAATACCTTGGGTTCTGTCAGCAAGGGTACCTCGTTTTTCGAGGATGGTGGGCAATATCACGTTGAATAGATCTGCGGGTGCGAATTGCTGTTTTTTGGGAGAACCACCCAAAATCCTTATGATAAGCATCAATGTAAAAAGGCGACTTCACCCCTGGCCATGAATACAATGCACTGGAAAACCCGCACTATGAAAATCAGCACTATGCGCAACACCTTCAAGCCTCATCGCCTCCTTCCGGTTTGTTTATCACTCCTCCTGCTTCTGACGGCGGGATGCACACAAAAGCAAAATGAAAAGCCGCATGGCGCCACCGGAAAACCCTCCATCGTCAGCCTTGCGCCGAGCCTGACGGAGATGATTTTTGCCATTGGGGCCGGTGACCAGCTTGTTGGCCGAACCACCGCCTGCGACTGGCCTGCGGCAGCAGCCAAAGTGCCCGTTGCGGGGAGCTTTGGACGCCCTTCGCTTGAGGTGCTTGCGGCAATGCATCCCGACCTGGTGGTTGATGTCGATCTGGCCGATGAGGAGATGGGGAAAAAAATATCGGCCCTCGGCATTCAGAGAGAGAGTATCTCCTGCAAGAGCCCTGACGATATCCCTGCCGCCCTCCGAAGACTGGGAAAATTGACTGGCCACACAAGGGAGGCCGACAGTCTGGCCCTCTCCATCAGCGAGGGGCTTGCGCTCTTCAAAAACAGTGCAAACGCCCGGAAGAACAAAAAGAGCGTCTATCTTGAAATCTGGGATGACCCTTTCTGGACGGGTGGAAATGGAAGTTATACCTCGTCGCTTATTGCTTATGCTGGTGGCAGCAATATCGGTGACGTCGTGGAAAAGGACTATTTTGAGATATCGCAGGAGTGGGTGATTGAACAAAGCCCCCAGGTGATTGCCTGCATGTACATGGCCAAAGAGTCCTCTGCTGCCGCGAAGTTGATGAACCGCACTGGCTGGAGCAGCATTGCTGCAATACGGAACCGCCAAGTGTATGACCGGCTCGACAACAGCCTCTTTCTTCGTCCCGGGCCGAGAGTGCTTGAGGGAATTAAACAGTTGCAGCGAATGATTTATCCAGAGGAGAGTGCAGTTCGCTGATTTTTTGATACTCCCCTGTCAGAATCGGTGGTAATTTTTTTATCTTTGTCGCTTTAGCGGAACAAAAACAAAATGCACGGCATGAAGCGCTCTCCACTGCTTATCTTACTCCTGACGGTTTTACTGGATCTCATCGGGTTCGGAATTGTGCTGCCGCTGCTGCCGACCTACGCCAAGTTTCTGCACGCAACTCCCTTCATGATCGGGCTGATTGCCTCGGTTTTTTCGATCATGCAGTTCATCTTTTCCCCTTTGTGGGGCAAGCTGAGCGACAAAATCGGTCGGCGACCGGTCATGCTGATCAGTATTTTTATTACGGCGATCTCCTATCTGGTTTTTTCGCAGGCATCAACCATTCCGCTGCTTATTTTTGCCAGAGGACTTTCGGGTATCGGGTCGGCCAATATTGCTGCGGCACAGGCCTATATCACCGATGTCACTGACAGCAAAAGCCGCTCGGGTGCAATGGGCATGATCGGGGCCGCTTTTGGAATTGGTTTCATTATCGGCCCGGTACTTGGGGGATTTTTGAAACACAATTATGGTATTCCGGTCGTTGGGTATGTTGCCGCCTCACTGATCTTTATCGACTTTATCCTTGCCGTTTTTCTGCTTCCCGAGTCGAACAAGAATGCACAGAAGATGGTCTTCGGCTTTTTGAAAAAACGGACGCTCAACAGCGAACCACGGCGGTCGGTCTCCCATTTTCTGGAGGAAAAAAGAGTCGAGTATGTTGACGGGCTGAAACTGACCTTCAGCTCACGTCCCCTTGCACTGCTCATGATTGCAAACTATATCTACACCTTTGCCATCGTCAACATGCAGGTTGCCTCAATCCTCCTCTGGAAAGAGTACTTCATGGCTACCGACGAGCAGATCGGCTACATTTTTGCCTATGTCGGTATCTGGTCGGTCGTTGTGCAGGGCGGTCTTATCCGGAAGCTCATCAAAAAACTGGGTGAACACAAGCTTTTTTTCTGGGGCCACCTCTTCACCTTTATCGGCGTCTTTTTTGTGCCTTTTGCGCCGCAAAATTCGCTCTTCTCCCTCGGGTTGGTCATCCTCTTCTTTTTTGCTATCGGCACCAGTCTGGTTGCCCCCATCAACCTCTCCATGATTTCGCTCTACAGCTATAAACAGCAGCAAGGGCAGATTCTCGGCCTCTCACAGTCCGTCAACTCCTTTGCCC
>CAIXCO010000382.1 GCA_903917955.1 uncultured Chlorobiaceae bacterium
GCTCAGCCAGCAGCAAGGGCCTCGCATATTCTCTTGCGCTTCAATCCCTCAAGTGCTGACGATGTACAGAGAGTTCGTGAGCTTTCGGTCTTTATTTTCAAACAACTGCAGGAAGGTGTTCCGTTTGATCTTCTTGCTAAAAAATATTCCGCCGATCCAGGCAGTGCTGTCAACGGAGGTGATATTGGATGGTTCACCAAAGAGCGAGTAGTGCCCCAATTCGCTGCAGCGGTTTTCGGTGCACGCCCGGGCGCTGTGGTCGGGCCTGTTCAAACCCAGTTTGGCATCCACATTATCAAGGTGACCGGTCTCGATAGTCGTGCCGTCGTAGGCTCTGAAATTGTTCGCGTCATCAGGCCCTCTACCGAAACGCTCGACAGTGAACGTCGTCTCGCCTCGGCATTTCAGCTCAGCGCCAAAGAGAGCGGTTTTGATAAAAGCGCTGCCGCCTCAAAGCTGACGGTCAGCAAGAGTGGAGAGTTTGTCAAACGGATGCCGATTCCGCTCATTGGCTATAGTGAGAAAGTGGCGGCATTCGCATTCAAGGCAGGTGAGGGTGACGTTTCGGACGTGCTTGAAACCGACAAAGGCTTTTTTGTGATGCGTCTCACCGGCAAAAATGACAGCGGATACCGTCTACTCGATCAGGAGCTGACAGCGCGAATCAGGGCCGAACTGGTGCGAGAGAAAAAAGGTGCCGCTTTAGGGAAAAAAGTTGCCGCACTGGCAAAAGCTCCCGGAGCGACACTTGAAAAAATTGCAGCATCCCACGCTGGTCTGAAGGTTGTGGTTGCCGACAGTATCCGGTGGAGCGATGGTTTTATTCCCGGCTACGGCGTTGACCAGCCTCTTGTAGAAGCCATCTCGGGCCTTGTTCCCGGCCAGCTCTCCGCTCCGGTAAAAACCAGCAACGGTTACGCTCTTGCTCTTTTGGCCAGCAAAATTCTTCCAGCAGGTTTCGACTTGCAGACCGAAAAAGCCAAGGCCGCGCCGCAACTGCTTAAGGCCGCACAGCAGCAACAGCAACTCTTCATTGACGAGTACCTTGATGCTGTACGCAAAAGCTCGAAGATTGAGGATCTTCGTCCCTGAAAAAACCTCCGACTCAAATCAATGTGCTGCCTGGAATCGTTCCAGGCAGGCTTGGACTTCACTTGAGCTGCCAAGTGTGATGCACTCCCGTGCCAGCGCTTCGGTTTCCATGACCGAGTAGCGCGATACCAGTGACTTGAGTTTGGCAATATCCGAGACGATAACACTGAATTTTCTGAGTCCGCACCCCAGAAGAAACGGAAGAGCAAGAGGGTCAGAACCCATGTCGCCGCAGATTATCGCTGTGCACCGGTTTTTATTGGCTGTAGCTATTACCCGGTAAAGTTGGCGGATAATTGCCGGATGAAATTTGTCAAAAAGATCCTGCACAATAACGTTATTGCGGTCTACAGCAAGGGTGTACTGTGTGAGGTCATTGGTACCGATGCTTATGAAATCAACACATTTTGTGATCTCCTCAATAAGTTCTACCGCCGCCGGCACCTCTATCATTGCTCCAACTCCCGGTTTTTCAAGCTCCAAGCCAGCTTCAGCAGTCAGCTCCTCATAATGTTTGTCAATCATTGCCCTGACCAAAAGAATCTCATCGACCGAAATGATCATGGGAATCAGTACGTCAACATTGCCATGGACATTTGCACGTATGATCGCCCTGAGCTGGGCATCAAGAATATCCGGTAGATCAATCAAAATTCTGATACCCCTCCATCCAAGGTTTGGATTGGGCTCTTTGACCGGAGAGTAGATCAGCTTGTCGCCACCGATATCAAAAAGGCGTATATCAAGAGGCATCGGGGCTATCACTTCAGCCATCTCCCGGTAATAGGCATATTGCTCTGACTCCCGGGGTACTTTTGTTCCCTCGGTGAAAAGATTTTCGCTTCTGAACAGCCCCACACCCTCTGCACCGGTAGAGGCTAAAGTGAGCAACTCCTCCTTAAAATCAATATTGGCATAAAAGGTGATTCTAACACCGCATTGTGTCGTAGCCGGAAGCACCGCAGTAAGGGAGCTGTCAGCCTCATTTTTTATAGCTTCCTCTTTTTTTCCCCGGTAGCGCGCCAGAGTACCCGCTTCAGGGTTGGTAATGACGGTTCCGGTAGTGCCGTCAATAATCATAGGCATCCCGGTCGATACCTTCTGTGAAATATTGCCAAGCCCTACAACAATTGGAATGTTGAGTGAACGGCATATCAGGGCAATATGCGAAGTCTTTCCCCCCGAATCAGTCACAAATCCCTTGACATTGCTGCGGCTCAAAAGAATGATGTCGGCTGAAGAGAGGTTGTCGGAAGCCACAATCACCCCTTTGGGAATCCATGAGTGCAGTTTTCGGATATGAAGGTTTCTGATAATACGGTTTTTGATATCGTGCAAATCATCAGCCCGCTCCTGGAACATCTCGTTATCGGAATTTATGAACTTTTCATGGTAGTGTTCGAACTCCTCCTCAATAACAAGATGCGCTGGTTTGCGTTCTGACTCTATCCGTCCGATAATAGCTTCAATCAGCACAGGGTCATGCAGCATCATGATTTGCGCATCAAAAAGATCAGAGTACCCTTTCCCGAGTTTTCTTATGGTGACCTGCTCAATTTTCTTCAGCTCATTTTCCGATCGTTGCAAGGCCGAAAGAAAGCGCTCAATCTCTTCACTGATAGTCTTGTCGTTCAGCTCCCTGATTTCATGATGGCACTTCTCCTGAACGAAAGAGTAACACTCTCCGATGCTGATTCCCCTTGATGCGCCGATTCCGGCATACATGGCCTCACTACCCTTCATAAAGGGCTCCTGCTCTCTTGTTTCGCTCGTGATGTTCAATGACTCTTTTTTTTCTGGCATAATGGCGGCTTAAAAAGGTGCGTCGTCATGAGTGATAAAGTGTGCGGCATTTTGTTTTCCAGGCTCCGGCGACGCGGGCAGATAGTGCTCCTGATCGCTGGAACTCCC
>CAIXCO010000383.1 GCA_903917955.1 uncultured Chlorobiaceae bacterium
CATAGTCAGTTGCAGAGTGATCGAATAGGTGTCGTAAATAGAGCCTATTGAATAGTTGTTTTCGCTTTGTGAATAATTTCTCCCGCCAACAAGATCAATGGTTGGGTAACGGGAAAAATTTTGTTTTTCTATCTCCTTTTTTGCAATTTTAATTTCCTGAACTCCTCCAAGCACCTCTTGATTATTGGCGAGTGCCAGGTCAATCCAGGGCTGAACACTTTTGGGTTCGGGCTGGGCTAAATCAATTTTTTCAGGCACAAGTTTACAGAGCTCATCAGGATAGTGGCCTGTGAGATGCTCCAACTCACGGCGAGTAAATTCCACACTATTGACAATTTCAAGACCATCAGCCAGCGCCATATCATAATTGGCCTGCGCCTCATTAATTTCTGTAAGAGTAGAAAACCCTTTTTCAAAACGTCGTTTAGCCTGCTGAAGCTGTTCCTGGGCTGCCTTGATCAGTGCCTGGCTGAAATTGAGATTATCTTCTGCATAGAGCGCATTACAATAGGCCTCTGTTATCCTGACAATCAATGCAGAATCCTCTTTCTGAAGGTCAATATCACTTTTTGCAGCCAAGGCCTTTGCCTGTTTATAGGCTGCAAAATTCGACAAATTGAGTAAAGGCTGTCGAATCGTCACGCCATAATTGACCGTATTATAGTAACTTGATGAAGTCTTACCTGCCAGGCTGGTATACTCCATCGCATTACGGCCCCGTGCAGCGTTCATGCGTACACTGGGACGCAACTGGGCCCTCGCCTTGCCGATCTCCTCTCGGTATATCAAATTATCTGCCTTTGCTGCACCAAGCCTTGCATCATACTCTTTTGCATCCTGCCAGGCGGTCGATAAATCGACAGGATTACCATAGAGCGGCAAAGGGGCAAACATAGCCGCCAGAACAACCACTTGTATCAATAGCTTCATGATCAACTCACTCATCGAATTTGGTTATACCCAGCATTACTCTTCTTTCATTGATACCTCAATCCGCTTGATCAACGGATCAACAAGATAGGTCAACAACGAGCGTTCACCCGTCTTGATGACAACCTGAACCGGCATCCCTGGCTGCATTTCACGCTTTCCGAGTGACTTTATCCCTTCAGGTGTCACAGAGATGCGTGCAAGGTAGTAGGTTGCCCCGGGCATAGCAGGATTTACCTGAGGCTCGGTTACAATATCTTTTGAGAGTGACTCAACCACTCCCTGCACAACAAGCTGAGGAGAGTGGGAAAATGATGAAAAGCTCACATTAACCGGCAATCCCTTCTTGATACTGTCGATCAAATGTGGGGCAACCTTGGTGTCGATAAGAAGTCCCTCGTGGAGCGGTACAATATCCATGATCTTCTGACCTGGCTGGATTATCGCACCTACCGTCTGCACCTGAAGGCCAACAACCTGGCCTGAGGCGGGTGAGCGTACCTCCGTATCAGCAAGCTCTCCAGCAAGTGCCCTGGTTTTTTCAGCGTCGGCTTCCACTTCAAGCTGTACCTGGGCAAGCTGACCCGCCGTACCACTTTTGAACTCAAAAATCTTTAACTCCAATTCATGCTGCTGGTTTAAGGGGGCATAACCATCACGTACCAGCGACGCAATAGCCGCTCTTTGTTCATTCATAATATTCAGGGAGGCTCGACGCGACAAAAAAAGCTGGCGCTGATTCATCATATTCCGTTCTGCCAATTGACGGTCAGGATCATTCAAGAGATCTTTATGAAAAGAGATTGAAGCTGCGCCACGCATCTCCGCCTGCAGGCGATCAGCCGTTGCCCTCATGCCAAGGTAGTGCTGATGAACCTCGTCATAGCGAGCTCTGGCACTCTGAGTGTCGAGCATGATCAGCACCTCTCCCTGCTGAACCATCTGTCCCTCCCGGACATTAACCTTTTCGACCCTGCCGCCACGCATATTTTCGACAACTTTGCGCTTTGTGGCGATACTGACTACTCCTGAACAGGGAACACCCTCATCAAGGGGCGCGAAAGCGGCCCACAGTAGAAATCCGCCAAATCCAACGAGCAGTATCCAGATGCCGAGTTTTACCGTGCTGCGGGTATCACGATACTCTTCACCTTTGCTGCCACTCTCCTTTTCCCTGGAAAAAGGACTCATTTTTGCTATTGTATCACGAATACTCATTGCTGTTGTTTAAACTTTTGTCAAAAAAAAGAGATCAGACTTGTGATGCTGACACTGAGCGGGCACTCTCGGAGCGTAAAACCGCCAGTACCTCATCACGGGGCCCGCAGTGAACTATCTTTCCTTTTTGCATCACTACCAGCAGATCGGCAGCGGCAAAAGCACTTGGGCGATGCGTTACAAGAAGAACCGTTTTACCAGCTTTTTTCAAATCTCTGACCGCATCAAGCAGGGAACGTTCACCCGCATCATCAAGATTTGCATTGGGTTCGTCGAGCACAAGGAGGGCTGGATTACCATACATCGCTCTGGCAAGGCCAAGTCGCTGCCGCTGTCCGCCCGAGAGAGATCCTCCCGCCTCACCAATCTGGGTATTATAGCCACGTGGAAGGCGTACAATCATTTCATGGATCCCTGTTCGCTTTGCTGCTTCTATCACCTTTTGAGAATCAACTTCAGCGAAACGGGCTATATTTTCAGCAATCGATCCATCAAAAAGTTCAACGTCTTGCGGAAGGTAGCCAATATGAGGCCCAAGTTCCATCCTGTCCCAACTCTCAACTGGCTCACCATCAAGGAGAACAGCTCCTTTTTTGTCGGGCCACACTCCGACAATGCAGCGTGCCAATGTTGATTTTCCTGATCCAGAGGGGCCAAGAATGACCGTTACCTTACCGGAAGGAAACATCACCGTAAGATCATCAAGAATTGGTGTCTTACGCCCCTCCGCTGTAGCAGAAAGCCCCTCAAGTCTTATTTCACCGAAGGGATCCTGATGCCGTGCACCGGGCGCACGCTCTGGAAATGCTTCAAGAAGTTTTTCCAGACGAACAAAGGCCATACGAGCCTGTACAAATGGCTTCCAGGTCGCTACCACAAGGTCAAGTGGCTGAAGAGCCCTCGACATGAGTACATTGGCCGCAATCATCGAACCTACCGGCATTTTGCCCTCAATAACCATGAGTGCACCTGCACCAAGCGTCAGTGATTGCATGCTGTAACGCACAAACTTGGCAAATGCTTGCTGGCGATGCTGCCGATCCAGAGAGTCCTCAGCCTTGGCAAGCGAATTGTCATGGAACCCGAACCAGCGCTGACGAAGATTTCCCGTCATACCCATCGCATGCAGCGGTTCAATATTGCGAAGCTTGCTCTGTACATAACGAAAACTGTCATTACCGGCATCAGAGGCAATCTGAATCTCTCTCATACTTAGACGGTGACTGACCCAGGTAACACCAAGCTGTATCAAGGCAAAAAAGATGGAGAGCCAGCCAAGAAAGGGGCTGAGCAGAAAAATGACGGCAATATAGACGGGCGTCCAGGGTGTATCGAAAAAGGCAATCATTCCATTGGCCGTCAGGAACTGGCGAATGTTGGTCAGATCCGAAAATGCCTCTGCTACATTATGCCTGGCGCTGTTCAAATAGGCTTCAAAACTTGCGTTAAAAACCAGCGAATTGAGTGCATCATCAAGCTTGACGCCTGCCCGTACCAGAAGGCGCGAACGAAGCCACTCGGCAAAAGCCATCACCGAATAAAAAAAGAGCAGAAAAAAGGTCACCATAAGAAGCGTCAGTTCACTTCCACTCTTCATGACGCGACCATAGACTTGAAGCATGTAGAGTGTAGGAGTCAACATCAGCACATTGGCAATCAAGCTGAAAATGCCAATCCACACAAACTCACGTCGAAACTCCCAGAGCTGACGGGTTAATGCACTGCGTTTAAAAAAATCTGATTTCATAAGAGGAGCTATTTGCTTCTAAGAGTTATCCTTGAGGGTTCGGGTTCGAAGGCTGCCGGGCTGCCGGTGGCGACTGCAGTGCCTCCATAACCTCCTGGCAAGTGCCAAATCGCTGTACCTGCCCGTCAACCAGTACAAGCATATGCTCTATTGCGCCTAGAATATTCAACCTATGCGTTATAACAATCACCGTGGTGCCCTGTTTCCTCAACAGTTTTACTGTATTGAGTAATGCTGCATCGCCAGCTTCGTCAAGACTTGCGTTTGGCTCATCGAGAACGACAAACTTTGGCATGTCGTAAACCGCCCTGGCAAGAGCAACGCGCTGCCGTTCGCCGCCTGAAAGAAAACAACCATCATCGCCAATCTGGGTATCGTAGCGCTTCGGAAGTTGTTCAATAAAAGCATCAAGGCCAACCATGCGGCATGCCTCACTCACTTTTTCAAGGTCAGGATCACCAAAACGCGCAATATTTTCAGCAATGGTACCTTCAAAAAGTTCCACATTCTGTGGTAAATAGCCAATATACCGGCCAAGCTCCTCCTTGTCCCACTGATAGATGTCGTTCCCGTCAAGCCGTACCTTCCCCTGCAATGCTGGCCAGACACCTACCAGCAACCTTGCCAGGGTAGTTTTTCCTGAAGCTGAAGGGCCGACAATGGCCAGGGAGCCGCCTGGAGCAACCCTGAAACTTACCCCTTTGAGAATCTGTACCTGGCTTCTTGGGGCTCCGGCAATAACACTTTCAACAGAGAGAACGCCTGTCGGTGCAGGAAGAACCATCCCTTTCTCTTGCAACGGAAACTCCTTCAGGAAACTCTCCATACGATTGAATGACTCGAGGGCTCCCTCTACCTGGCGCCAACTCCCTATAATCTGAACAAGAGGTGCAAGCACCCTTCCACCAAGAATAGATGCCACAATCATGCCTGAACCATGGAGTTCACCCTTCAAGGTAAGCCAGCAGCCCATGCCAAGCAAAAGAGAGCCAAGCAGACTCTGTACCAGTTTGGAAAGAGCTGCATTTGTGCCTCCATGATCGGAAGCTTCGGCCTGCTTGAGAAGGAAATCTTGCTGAACGCTTAACCAGCGCTTATGGATGTGAGCAAGCATTCCCATCGATTCGATAACCTGTGCGTTACGGATGACCCCGTCAGCGTAACTCTGTGCACTGACAGCACTCCGATTTGCGGCACGAAGTGGCTCACGAATACGGCGTTCATTAATGACGCCAATGGCGAACTGCGCCACTGCACCGGCAACAGCAAACCAGCCGAGGGCGGGCGCAAGCATAAAAATAATTACCAAAACGAGCAAGGCGAGCGGAGTATCAATAATAGCAAGAAGGGCTACAGAAGGCAGAAACTCACGAAGGACCTTCATATCACGTAGAGCCTGGGCACCTACGGGAATGTTCTGAATTCTTGCCGCAAAGATGGCGCCAAACACCCGATCCCTTAAATTCTTGTCGAGTTCCATACCGGCCTCATGCATGATTTGACGACGTACCCACTCGAGCGCCTCGAGAAGCAGGTAAACGCCAACCACAAGAAGAGTCAGCATGAGCAGTGTTGCATGACTGCGGCTGTTGACCACGCGATCATAAACCTCCATCATATATGCACTTGGTGCGAGCACAAGCACATTGACAACGACACTGAAATAAAAAGTCCGTTTGACGAATGGTGTGAGCGCAGCAAGAGCCTCGCGTAAGGGTGATATTTCTTTAACTCGTTTCACAGCAGTTGATCCTTGTATGCAATAATATCAATTCGCCATCTTTTTCTAAAAAAAACAACAGCGTCGTTCATCAACAACCTCTCTCGCAGCACACCTGTAACTGCAAAAAACTGTTCCAGGCTGCTACGAAAAAATTTCTTCAAAATTTAAGCTTCACTCTGCAGGAAGGAGTTCAATCAGCGCTTGCTGATAAGCACTGTGAGCAGTTTGAGCAATAGCCAACTGCATCTGCAGACGCCTGATTTCACTTTCAGCAATTTTAACGTTCATCAACTGTTTCTGTGTAGACTCAGGAAGCTCAGAAACGTTATACGTCTTTCCATTGTGGGTCAATGTCGGTTCTTCGTTCTTTGTTACAGCCATGATAAAAATATCATTTATCGTTTTTTCAAAAAAAATACACCAAACCATTACAAACATGGAAACAAGTATAGGACACTATCGCCAAATATACAAGCCTTCATTTTATATTTACCAACTCGAATGCCCAAGTGCAATAACGGACAAGAGCAAAATAAAATTATAGTTTTGATGAAGATAACAACTGAATACTACAAACAAAAAAATCACACCTCTTTGCTCTACTTTTCTTCTCCAGCCAATCAATCAATCAATCAATTCCCAACGAGTCCGCAAAATCCAGGGATTCTTGAGCTGCAAATACACTTCGCCATAAAAAAGCTGTTTAGTAGACGATGCCGCTTTCAGCCCTATAATCAAGATTACGATACTCTATTATTACGATTTTTGTAAATAAAGATTCATGTTACTGGCCACAACCTGCGACCCAACAAAACATTCCGGAGATCTCAAGAGGAGCAATAAAGCCATCAATCAACTCTTCATTCATTGTATTGAAATGTAACACACCTCACACTAGAATTCGTTTGTTCTTCAAGAACTGCTACGTAAGAGAACTCATTTTCTTTCAAAAATGAGTTGAACATTGAAATATTTTTCACAGATACCTCTCTTTGAAATTGCCCTTTATTTGAACGAGAGCCTTAGCACCCGACAACAAGCCACATTCATTGTTTCACACGACGCACTGAAAACCGATCGCTCCAATAGCGGTCGATAAGGCGGAGAAACTGCTGCCCGTAGCGCTGGAGCTTGACCTCGCCGACGCCTGAAACGGTGAGCAGTGCTTCGGCCGTTTGGGGCAGGGTGGCAGCCATCTCGTGGAGCGTGCGGTCGGAGAAGACGACGTAGGGCGGAATCCCCTGCTCGTCGGCGATCTCTTTGCGCAACATGCGAAGCAGTTCAAAGAGTTCGAGAGCATAGGGAGCTTCAC
>CAIXCO010000384.1 GCA_903917955.1 uncultured Chlorobiaceae bacterium
AATAAGCGTCGATACCCGCTCCAGTTGCTCAGCCGTAATCTTGCGCGCCAGCAGTGAGAGCAGATAATGGTGCTTTCCCTGCTCCTGCACCCAACCCTCATACTCCGAGTCTGTCACCGGTGTAAAGGTAATCTGAATGCCAAGCGTGTGAGCGCAAAAGAGCAGATCTTTCAGCACCGGCGAAGAGGCCGACTCCTTGGGCACCTCCACCAGCATCCCCAACGAAAGATGGTTATGAATCACCGCCTGACCAATATCAAGCACCGGTATTTTTGAGCCAGCAAGAATGGCCGTTATTTTTGACGTCAGCCCTGGTTTGTCGGGGCCGGTGATATTGATAAGGAGAAGCTCGCTCATTGTGGCATGGTAAGGTTATTTGCACCCGGCGGCGCTATCAACAACACATTGTATGGTAAGGCGTTGAAGATTCTGCCCGATTTTCTGGAAAAATGTCAATCAAGATAGTGTTGTTTTGTGAACCATCAAAAACGGTGACGGCTGCGGCAACGGGCGCGCATCTTTCTCTCGGGGTGGGGGATGACTTGCTGCTGGTTGATTTTTTATCCTTGAACAGTTTGGATAGCTGCAACATTAGTTTCAGTGCCAACAATGCTCGATAAAAGTTGCTTAAAAATATCAAATATGGTATACTTCTCCCATGAAATACAATGTTGAAGTAATGCCGCCAGCAGTAGATTTCATAAACGCACTTTCTCCGAAGATGAGGGCGAAAGCGTTGCGGGCCATTGAACTGCTTAAAGAATTTGGTTTCAGGCTCGGTGAGCCTCATTCCAAAACATTAACTGGCACCGATGGTCTTAAAGAGTTACGAGTCAAAGTCGGCACTGATATTTGCAGAATATTCTACTTCCATCATAGGGGGACCTTGTATGTGGCAACTTCAGGCTACATAAAAAAAGAGATGAAAACAGATCATGGTGAAATTCAGAAGGCTCAAAAACTGCGCAAGATTTTTATAGAGGAGATGTTACAATGAAGACAACTCATTTTGATGACCTGCTTGCAGAGAATCTCAAGAATGCAGATTTCAAAAAAGAGTATGAAGCTCTTGAAGAGGAATTTGATGTCGCAAAAAAGATTATCCATCTCCGCTTAACTGCCGGTCTGACTCAAAAAGAGCTGGCACGCCAGGCACATACGTCACAAGCTGCGATTTCCCGTTTGGAATCAGGAACGTACAGAAATGTCAGTCTGGCATTTTTGCGTCGTGTCGGAGCTGTTTTGGGAGTAAAGCCTCACGTTAGTTTTCAGTAGCGGTTTTCATAACATAAAGCAGGTATTATGGCTAAAAATCAAAAAAGGTGGGTTTATTGTCCACCTAAACCACCAGCTCCAAAAGTGTCAACGAATACAAAAGAGATGGTTCAGCAAAAAGCCAGCGAACTTGTCGAAAAGGTTTTGAAGCCAAAGTACATTCAGCCTCCGCCCGCTCCGGATGAATTTCAGCACAATTATATTGCCGATATGTATACAAAGTGGTATCGACACTATTTTTACTTTTGTGCAAAATATATTGTTCCTGGCCCCAACGCTCTCATCCCTTTCTTTGAAGCAAAGTTTGCAAGGCTGGCATATATCGGGGACAATCATTTCAATATGGCGTTCATGCGCTATACTGGCCAGTGGGTAGAAGTGTATCAAGACTTATCGCTCGAAGAGTGTTTGAATGCAATTGAAAACGACCCATTTTTTCAGATGTAGTCGTCAGGCAAAGATGATACCATCGCCACAACCTTTTCTGCAAGAAAGTCGGCGAAAGCTTCAGAATCATTGATACAAGGCAAAAGTCTGATCGATTTCACAGAACTTGCTGCGGCTTCTTTCTGCACGTATAAAATCGTCTCCGTTCCATCCGAAAAATAACCGCAACTGAAAATATCAACATCTCTGGCTCCCCTGGATGAGAGAACTTTTAAGGATTCTCCGAGAGAGGGCTTTGTCCAGGTTCCTCCCACGTCATGGTTGAGGTATGCTATTTCGATACTCTCATAACTGTTCCGGGGATCAACAAGGATGGCATTACGAAGAGCGCTGCCCATCTCTTGCATCTCTTTGAGGCCAGTATGAAACATCGGGGCCTCTCCTCTCGTATCCTTGACGAGAGTGCCATGAAATGCCAGAACCAAAACCGATCCGGTGACATTTTTTTCGTGTGAGAAGAGGTGGTCAAGGTAGACTTTCCAAAGCGCGTCATCTTTCCAGAAGCCGTGTACCACAACAGGGTGTCGCTGCCCGTTGACATGTGAATATCGGTCGGAGAGTCGCTGAAGGTTTCCGGAGGTCAACTGATTGTCGATGGGCGACAGGGAGACTAACAACTGGAGGTCATGACCGCTCGTTTGTTCGACAATATCCTGAACGAAGGGTGGGGTGACATGGAAAGCCGAATAGACTTTAAAGTTGATCTGTTGAGGCATCACCACTCTGTTGAGCTTCTCCTGGAGTTGCGAAGCCTGTTGCCGGGTGATTCTGTTCTGCGGTGAACGGTATTGTTGTGCTCGAAACGTCACTCTGTTTTTCATGCCTCCAACCAGAGATACCAAAAGCTGTAATGGACGGGGCAGCTTCATCACCTCTCCAGCATGTGCGAGGGTGTGGCGGATCATGGAGAAATTCTCAAAAAAGCTCTCTGTTTCAGCTTCTCCATGCGCAACCAGTATAACAGCGATCCTTTTCATAGGTGGCTTTTTTTCCAAGGAATGCTGTTGCTGCCAAACAACGCGATCGGCAGTAACAGAATGAAAAATACAATGTCGCGGAGAATCGGACCGATGCCGATCTCCTCTTTCAGTCCATACCATTGTGCAAGAAATTCGAAGCAGCCGCAGTCATGCTCAAGCCCTCTTATGACATTGGTTGTCATGGCGGCAATGAAGATCGCCATCATGCAGAGCATCACCGAGGCACTGATCCGCGAGAACAGGTTGAAAAGAAGCATGGTGCCGCATAGCAGTTCACAAAGGGAGACGAGGATCGCAACGGCGGGGATGAGCAGTGGGGGCAGAATCTGGTATTCCGCGATGACAAGGCCGAAAAACTTCAGATCCAGGAGTTTTTCACCTCCTGAAAGGAGGAATATCGCGCCGAGCAGCAGCCTCAGGGTTGTGATCAATCTGGATGGAAAGCTAATCGTGGCCATAGGAATTTTTGCGGTTTCATTTCTATTGATTGGCAAGGCTTCGTTTCAAAAAGGCTCACCCCTCTATAGGGAAGCCTGCATGAGACCATTCAACGAGACCGCCTGAAAAAACCTTGACGTTCCTGTAACCGTTTTTCTTCAACTTTTCAGCAACATGCCGCGCCTTTGGGCAACTGGGCCCGACGCAATAGACTACAATAAGAGTTCCAATGGTTATTTTTTGCCTCAAATCCGCAAACTGCTCGTCAAAGCGGCTGTCAGAAAGAGAACGGGCTCCTTTGATATGCGAAGTGTAATAGGCATACTCGGAACGTGCATCGACAAAACATGCCGAACGACTGTCAAAAAGGGCTTTGGC
>CAIXCO010000385.1 GCA_903917955.1 uncultured Chlorobiaceae bacterium
CCTTGTTCTCCCCGGCGGGTTCGGTACCCTCGACGAGTTGATTGAGGTGATCACCTGGAAACATCTTGGCCATCATCACAAGCCCATCATTCTGCTCAACCTGAACGGCTTCTGGAATCAGTTGCTCCTCTTTTTCGACCGGATTGCCGCCGAGCAGATGGTAAGCGAAGAACAGGGCAACTACTACTCGGTCTGCAACACCACTCAGGAAGTGCTTGAAATTCTGGAGAACTAAAACCGCTTCTGATAGATGTGGCAGTAAGGCTGGTGGCCATTCCGCTCATAATAGTCCTGATGATACCCCTCCGCCACCCAGAATGGCCCGGCTTGTTCAAGCGTGGTCACAACCTTGTATCCTTTTACTTTCAGCTCACCGATGAGCTTTTCAGCCACAGTTTTCTGCTCATCATCGGTATAAAAAACGGCTGAGCGGTACTGCGTACCAATATCAGGCCCCTGCCGATTAAGCTCAGTCGGATCGTGAATCTCAAAAAAGAGTTTCGCAAGGGCTTCGTAACTGACCAGTGCCGGATCGAACTCTATCTCTACGGCTTCGGCATGGCCAGTTTTGCCGGTGCAGACCTGCTGGTAGGTTGGACGATCGATAACTCCACCCGTATATCCCGATTTGGCGGAGAGCACCCCTTTCAGCCGATTGAAATGGTACTCGACTCCCCAGAAACACCCTCCGGCAAAAATCGCCTTTTGCGTCACTGCATGCATACTGTCCTTTTTTTGAAAAGTTGAACGAGGCTCCCCCGTTATGGGTGACGAACCATTGCTGCCTGCGCATCCGCAGAAAAAAAGAAACTGAAGGAGGAAAAAAGCGGCAACACCCCCCGTCGTGCTCCTGAAAGCGGTTCTCATTCTTCTGATAGGCAACGGCGGCACGGGTACGGTTCAACCGAGCGGCGGTTTCTCTGCGGGAATGCGCCGTTTCGGAGGCGCGTTCAGAGCTCTCACGGTTTGGGTGACAGCCTTGCCTACGGCAAAGAGACCGAGGCCAACCACGGCTATACCCGTGAGGCCGTGAAGAACGGGCATCGCGACCGGTGCCAAAAGAGCTGCGGGGGCGGCTACGCCAAGGGCTTCTTTAATCATCTTTTTCTGAAAAGTTTAAATCTGTTACAAATCAATGGTTCAATTTAACAAATCACCGGTTTCAAAAAAAGGGGCCAAGGTGAAAAAAAATGAGGTCTGGCGTTGCAAAACTGGCTCGTAACTCCTATACTGTGGCTTACTTGTTGACCGGACAATTAGCTCAGTTGGTTAGAGCGTTCGCCTCACACGCGAGAGGTCAAAGGTTCGAGTCCTTTATTGTCCACCTGCTTATTTTAAAACAGCTTACAGTCACGCAGCACAGAACAGCAAAAGCCTGCCGCACAAATACCAGCAAAACGATTTACTCAACCATCGCCTTCAATAATGCGTCTTTAGCATCTGAATAGAATTGGATATCAATTTTTGTTGCCATCTCATCAGAGAGGTCAAGCAATTGACGACGGCAGGCAACCGGCATCAGGAGTGCTGTAGCCCCTTTTTCAACGGCTATTTCTGCAATCGTCACCGGGTTATAGATTGATTCAAGAGAACCGCCAAGATTGATTTCGCCAACGATGATAAGACCTCCCCGAACGCTTTTTCTCAATAGTGCCGTGCATAAGGCCACAAGGGCTCCCATACCAAGCTTTGATCCTGATTTTGAACTGTCATAAGCCCGAAGCTGTACGCTGAATTCATGATGTCGAGGATCTTTGTCACCAACCAACTGCAAAGAGCGCGCATAAAGGTTTTGTTCCGCAAAGCCAAGGCTCTCTTTGAATGAAGGAGGTACAGGCTTGTTGAGTATTTTAACTCCTGATCCCGGCCCCTCGTTGACCTCAATACGATAAAGTCCGGAATGCTCCTCACCGGCGCTGGGTGAAATAGTCCAGACTTGCCCAGGCTCTAGCGGGTCGGTGCCGATACTGTTATCGCTTTGCAACTCCGGGGTAGAGACAAATTTTTCAATTCCGTCAGCTCCCATCACATAGCTGAAGTGAGTGTTACGGAATTCTGCCGCACCAATGCGCTTTTGCTGCTCTTTAACCCTTCTTCTTGATTCCATGGCAATCCGGACAGCCCAC
>CAIXCO010000386.1 GCA_903917955.1 uncultured Chlorobiaceae bacterium
CCTCACGGTATTTAAAAGCATGGTAGACAGGGTGTTCCTGAGCAGAACGCAGGAACACTGTGAGATTATGATTAAAAAGAATGGCACCACAAATAATCCCAACAAACTCCAGCAAACGCTTCGGTTAGACGCCATCATCACCGATAATCTGCATGAGTGCCGCCTCTCGCTCACCGATATCAGCGATACCCGGCAGGCTTTAAATGCTCTGAAAACGAAAGAAGTACAGTACCGACGCTTGTTTGAAGCCGCACAGGAAGGAATTATGATACTCGACTACAAAAGCGGCGAAATCGTGGATGCCAATCCCTATATAGTTCATCTTATGGGCTTTTCCCTTGATGAAATCGTCGGTAAAGAGCTTTGGGAAATCGGGTTTATTCTGGATAAAGAGCTGGCTCAAAAGGCATATCTGCAACTGCAAACGAAAAATTTTATCCGTTATTCCGATTTACCTCTCCAACACAAGAGCGGCAAGGTAATTGACGTTGAGTTTATCAGCTACGTCTATAATGTCGGCGATGAACAAGCGATCCAGTGCACCATCCGTGATATCACTCACCAGAAACAGTTGCGGGAGTGTGAAAAGAGGCAATTTCAAAATGAAGAAAAGGAGAAACGGACGGCAGAGCTGCAAGAGAGCGAAGAGCGGTTCAGGAAAATGTTTGAGAGTCATGCCGCAATCCAGCTTATCATTGAGCCGGAGACAGGCGCGATTGTTGATGCCAATCCGGCGGCAGCGAAATTTTACGGCTGGCCGGTTGAAGAACTTTGCAGGATGAAGATAGAGCAGCTCAGTATCCTTTCGCCTGAAACGGTAAACAAAAATCTGGTAAAAATCCGTACATCAAGGCAAAACCATTTTTTCTTCACCCACCGCCGCAAAGACGGCTCAACCCGCGATGTGGAGGTTTTCAGCAATATGATTGATACGACAAGAAAAACCCTTCTCTATGCCATTATTCACGATATCACCGAGCGCAAACGGCTTGAAGCGATCACCGCATTTCGACTCCGTATCTTCAAGATGATGGAGAACCATTCTGTTACGGAACTGCTCCGGACAACACTCGACGAAGCCGAGAAATTAACGGAGAGTTCGATTGGATTCTGTCAACTGCTCATGGATGACAAAATGGTACCCTCACTGGAGGTCTGGTCGACCAACTCCATCAAAAAAAGCGACTTGATGAAGCGCTTTAAAGGTGATCAATCACCACTGAACAAATCCGGTATATGGGCCGACGCCCTGCAGGGGAAAAAAGCGGTAATCCACAACGATTACAAGGCACTCATGAAGCTGCGAGAGATGCCCAATGAGCATACCGGCTTCACACGGACACTTGCTGTGCCAGTCCTGAAAAACAAACGTGTAATTGCTTTGATGGGAGTGGGCAACAAGTATTTCCTCTATGACGAAGATGATATTCGATGGGTGACTGCGCTTGCCGACATTGCCAATACTGTCATCGACAGCAAGCTGGCAAAAATAAACGAAAAAAAGACACTCGACGCACTCATCCAGTCGCAAAAAATGGAAATTGTTGGCCAGCTTACTGGAGGTATAGCCCACGACTTCAGCAACATGCTCTGTGTCATTCTTGGATATACGGAAATGGCTCTCCAGGAAGTTGAGCCTGAACTGCCGATCCATGCTGAACTTGAGGCCATCCACAATGCAGCAACACGCTCGGCCGATCTGAGCCAGAAACTGCTTTCCTTTGCCCGAAACAAGAGCGTGACACCAAAAATTCTTCCGCTCAACAGCATGGTGGAGGGAATGGTTAAACTGCTGCAAAGG
>CAIXCO010000387.1 GCA_903917955.1 uncultured Chlorobiaceae bacterium
CGTGCCCTTGGCCTGAAGGCGTTGCGTCACACTTTTATTCCTACAATCACCTACACATGGAATCCTGCTTTTTCAGGCAGCGGGTATGATTACTCTCACCATCTTTATGACTGGCCCGGCCAGAACACGATTAATCCGGGTATTCCTGATGGTCAAAGCACGGTTGGCATTACGCTGAAAAATCTTTTTCATGGCAAGTTCAAGGGTTCATCTTCTCTGACGGAAAAAGGCTCTGTGGAAGGAGAGTATTCAAGGCAGTTGCTCTCATTGACCGTTTCGACAGCCTACAATGCTGATGCTGACTCCTTTCATCTTTCACCCTTGATTATTACGACTGCAAGCAATCTTCTTTCGGAGAATCTGCTTTTCAGTGCGGGCTCCATGTATGATTTTTACGGTTATGATTCGGTGACCGGCGTCAGGGTTAACCACTCCAACAGTGATGAGGGTGACGGGGTACTTCGTTTTGTCAAGGGGTTTCTCGATATGAGCGTCAGCTTCCAGGGCGGTACCACTACATCAACGTCCCGATCGCCTATTATGATGAACACCCTTCAGACATTTTTTAACAGGGGGGAACTCAGCAACCTTGATGACAGCCTGCCCTGGGAGCTTCGGTTTTCTCTTTTTCTGCAATCCGATCGCAGCAATCCTCTTGAGCCTGAGACAACCACACTGATCAATGCAGCGGCAAAAGCTGCGCTCTCAAAAAATTGGCAGATGGCGCTCAATACCGGGTATGATTTTCACAATGGGGGAATGGTTTTACCCATGCTTCAACTTACCCGCAATCTTCATTGCTGGCAGATGAGCGCTCAGTGGGTTCCTTTCGGCCAGTTCCGGAGCTATGCTCTCGAAATTGGCCTGAGGGCGCCCGAATTAAAGGATCTTCACATCAGGCAGGGAGGGATGTGATAAGCTGGCGTACCGTTGGGGGTTCAACACGTTCAAGGATCCATGCTAACCGTTTGTTGAACTCTTCATGGGCATCGTGGTGGATGCAGTGCGATGCTTTGGGAATAATAAATGCTCCGGCCTGCGGCAGAAGCTGCTGAAATTCAGGGATGATTTTATGTGGCGGAAGTGCGCTGTCTTCCGCTCCCCAAACAAGATATGCCGGGCCGGTGTAATCGCAGGGTTTTGCGAGGTCGTCGAGCCTGAAATCAAGAGGCCTTTTTGAGGGTGAGAGGTAAGAGAATTGAGCGCCCTGATCCTGGATTGGCTGGGTGAACTGGTTGATCAGCTTGTCGTCAACCTTGCTCTGATTAAAGTAAGTCGGCATGAGGCTCTGACCCACGGCCACAGGATTTGCAAAGGCGGCCAAAAGCATTTCGCCGATAAGAGGTGAGGCAACGAGACCGAAAAAGAGATTACTCATACCATCCATCGTGTCTCCAAACAGACCGGATGGGTTGACGAGCACCAGTGCCTTTATTTTTTCAGGCTGATGGTGGGCAAAGTAGATGGCGCTTGCGGCACCCATCGAGTGACCTACAATAATGACCGAGTCAAGTTTTTTCAGGTAGAGAAACGTTTCAATCTGTGAGGCGAAGAGCTCAAGAGAGTAGCGTACATTGGGTTTTTGTGATTTTCCGAATCCGATCAAATCCATGGCATAGATTTTATGATCATCAGCAAATTCGGGGATATTCAGATCCCAGTGCTCAATCATTCCGCCGTAGCCATGAAGAAAAAGAATCGGAGTTTTTCCTTCATGATCCTCTCCGAACTCCTGCCAGCGGATTTTAGCCTCGTTTTGAGGGGAGAATTGCCACAGAAAATAGTGATCTTTTACAATGTCATTCATAATAAAAATCATTGATTGCGGATGATAAAACCGGACTGGAAAAGTAATATAGTTTTTTAAGAGAAGAGAAAAGATATTAGGTTTTTATTGATAATAGGGTTAAAATAGTCCTGTTTAACAAAATTCAATCTTATGCTTCAGGTCTCCAGAAAATTTGAATATGGGCTCCATGCGGTCACCTATCTGGCAACCAAGGGGCTTGGTCGGGTGGTAACAGTCAAGGAGATGGCCGATGAGATGGGCTTTTCACAGGAGTTCCTTTCGAAAGCGATGCAGAGTCTCAAAAGGGCAGGTATTGCCGCCTCTGTTCAGGGTGTAAAAGGGGGGTATATGCTTGGCAAATCGACTGATGCAATTACCGTTGCCGATATTGCCATTGCCATTGAGGGAGAGCCGCACCTGGTGCGCTGTGGAGTGAAGGCTGATCGCTGTGAAATTTTTTCATCCTGTCATCACAGGGGTTACATGAATACCCTGCAGCATAAAATACAGGTGCTTCTGGCGGCGACTACCGTTCACTCTCTCTTGAAAGAGGTTGCGGGGTGAGCGTCCAGCGTACCAAAAAGTTTTTTAACTGAGCATCCCGCGCTTCGTTTCTTATCTTTCCCTGTAGGTCCGACCTTTTTTTTGCATGAACCCAGATGACATTACACTATGACCACTCATAGGCTCAAAAATTCAGCCGTTGCTGAAACGAGTCTGCCTGATATCGTCCTCAAAGGCATTAACACCCACAATCTCCGAAATATTTCGGTCTCGATTCCCCGTAACAAGTTCGTGGTGTTTACCGGAGTGAGCGGATCGGGCAAATCGAGCCTCGCCTTCGATACCCTCTATGCAGAAGGGCATCGTCGCTATGTTGAATCTCTCTCTGCCTACGTGCGCCAGTTTCTTGAACGCATGCCGAGGCCGGATATTGAAAGTGTGGAAGGAATTGCTCCAGCCATAGCCATTGAGCAGAAACCCATTCCGAAAAACCCCCGTTCAACGGTTGGTACCGTCTCCGAAATTTATGACTATCTCCGCCTCCTCTATGCCCGCATTGGCAAAATCTACTCTCGCGACACGAATGAGCTTGTGTTGCGTCATACTCCCGATGATGTGAGCCTGCAGGCTGGTTTTTTTGACGAGGGTACAAAATTTTATGCAGGATTCTTTTTTCCCGCCCATGAAGATGCTGGCCACCACACCTGTTCGGTAGAGGATGAAATTGCAAACCTTCTGAAAAAGGGCTTTTTCAGGGTGGTCGCCGGGGAGGAGACTCTTGACCTCAACCAGGATTCCGCCTGCAAGCGGGTGATTAAGATGGCAAATGCCGAGCGCACCACGCTTCTTGTGCTGGTCGACCGTTTTGTGGCGCGTGATGATGAAAAAGTGTTCAGCCGTGTTTCACAGGCTGCCGAGAGCTGTTTCAATGAATCGGGAGGGTACGCCGTTTTGAAGGTTGTTGGAGGCAAAACCTACCTCTTCAGCGACCGGCTTGAACTGAACGGTATTGAGTATCAGGAGCCCTCTCCCCAACTGTTTGCCTTCAACTCTCCCATCGGCGCCTGTACGACCTGCCAGGGGTTTGGACGTATTGGTGGTATTGATGAGGATGCCGTGGTGCCCGACAAGTCGCTCTCGATTGAAGAGGGGGCCATTGCCTGCTGGAATTCAGAAAAGTACCGCTGGAATCTTCAGGCCCTGCTTGAATTTGCCGATGCTCTTGGTATCCCGGCTGATAAGCCTTATGAAAAGCTCACATTCGGGCAGAAGGAGATTATCTGGAAGGGGACTTTGGATGGCCGTTATGAGGGGATCTGGCCCTTTTTTGCTGAAATAGAGAAGGAGGCCGGTTACAAGATGCACTACCGTGTCTTTTTGAGCCGGTACCGTGGCTACGCAACCTGTCCCGATTGCGAAGGGAGTCGCCTTAATCCTGATGCGCGATTGGTCAGGGTTTCGGGCCGCCATATCAGCGAGGTTGCGCGCATGAACATTGGCGACGCCTCCGAGTTTTTCCGCAACCTCAACATTTCGCCCTTTGACCGCAAGGTGGCCGAAGTGGTACTGCAGGAGATCATCAAAAGGCTCGGCTATCTGCTCGATGTGGGGTTGAACTACCTCACCCTCGACCGTTTGACCCATACTTTGAGCGGAGGCGAGTTTCAGCGCATCAATCTTTCAACCTCCCTTGGTTCTCCGCTTGTGGGGGCCATCTATATACTTGACGAGCCGAGCATCGGGCTGCACCAGAGCGACTCTTCACGCCTCATTACGCTGCTCAGAAAGCTGCGTGACCTGGGCAATACCGTCGTTGTTGTTGAGCATGACCGAGAAATCATTGAGGCTGCTGATGAGGTGATTGATCTCGGCCCCTATGCCGGTCGCCTCGGTGGCGAGGTGGTTTTTTGTGGTTCGGTGGCGGCTATGAAAGAGTCAGGCACCTCACTGACCGCTCAGTACCTTAACGGCATGAAACGGATAGCAATACCTGCCGTTCGTCGAACCGTCGATTTCAGCTCCTGCATTGAAATCACCGGCGCCATGCAGAACAATTTGAAAAATATTGATGTCCGCTTTCCCCTTGGCGTCATGACCTGCGTTACGGGGGTGAGTGGCTCAGGCAAGTCTACTCTGGTCAATGATATCCTTAACAAGGGGATTATGAAGGAGAAGGTTGGTCTGAAGGAGAAGGTCGGCACCCACCGCTCAATTTCAGGCGGATGGCTGGTTGACCGCGTGGAGCATGTCGATCAGTCGCCCATCGGAAAATCGAGCCGCAGTAACCCTGTGACCTACCTGAAGATATTTGACGACATCCGCACCCTGTTTTCCCAAACAAAAGATGCGCGGCAAAGGGGGCTCAAGGCGGGCTATTTCTCCTTCAACATTCCCGGTGGCCGTTGTGAAACCTGTGCCGGAGAGGGGAGTGTCCACATTGAGATGCAGTTTCTTGCCGACATAGAGGCGGTCTGTGAGGATTGCAACGGTCTTCGCTACAAGGCCGAAACTCTTGAAGTGAAGTACAACGGGCTTTCTATCGCGGAGGTGCTTGCCCTGACGGTCGAGGAGGCCATCACCTTTTTCAGCAAAGAGAAGGCAATTGCCCGAAAACTTCTGGTACTTGATGAGGTGGGGCTTGGCTACATAAAGCTTGGCCAGTCTTCAAGCACCCTTTCCGGCGGTGAGGCGCAACGGCTCAAGCTGGCAAGCTTTATTGCCCATGCTGATACAGCGCACACCCTCTTTATTTTTGACGAGCCGACAACCGGTCTCCATTTTGAAGATATCAACAAGCTTATCTGCTGTTTTGAAAAACTTCTTGAGCAGAAGAATACCCTTGTGATTATTGAGCATAACCCCGATATCATCATGCAGGCCGATTGGGTTATCGACCTCGGACCGGGGGCGGGTGACAAAGGGGGAGCTCTTGTTGCAGAAGGAACGCCGGAGGAGATTGCACTCAGAACGGACTCCCTGACCGGTCGCTATCTCCAGCCTTCGCTCGAACGGTGACGGGGCATTTTACCCCCGCCAACCTCTTTCCGGATCCTCTTCACGCGCACCACCATGCAGCCTGATATGCGGATAGTGGGCTGCGGTGCGCTCTACCCAAACCGACTCTCCCTTGCTGAACTCGTTCTCGTTTTCGGTGACCGAGAGGCGGTTATTGGCCAGGGCCACTATTTCCTGCAAGAGAAGAGCGAACTGCCGCTCTTCTGCGGTAGCCGTATTGTCGCGCATTTTTGACGTTATGCTTTGCAGCTTTTCCAGTGTGACTTTACCGATGGTACTGTAAGAGATTGGCTGGGTCATAATTGTTTTTCGTTGTGAAAAATATCTTCCCGGTGATAAAGAAATTCTTTGGAGGGAAGTGTAATTTTGTTATTATTGACTGTTCCATTAGCACTCGACCTCTTTGAGTGCTAATGGCATAAACCCTTTACTTAAGTCAATAGTATCTTACTATTAAATCTAAAACCAAAACAAGAGAAAACAATGAACTTGAAACCTTTATCTGATCGAGTTATTGTTAAGCCTGCAGCGGCGGAAGAAAAAACCAAAGGCGGCCTTTACATTCCTGATACCGGAAAAGAAAAGCCACAGTATGGTGAAGTTGTTGCTGTAGGAGCAGGTAAAATTGCCGACAATGGCCAGTTGCTCGAAATGCAGGTCACGGTAGGCAGTAAAGTGCTGTATGGCAAATATTCCGGTACCGAAGTAAGCGTGGAAGGCGAGGATTACCTCATCATGCGCGAGTCCGATATTTTTGCTATTCTCGGCTGATCTGTCATTAACTTTTTTTAAAACCTACTGGAGGAACGCGTTACAATGACTGCTAAAGATATTCTTTTTGATACTGAAGCCAGAGCCAAGCTTAAAATTGGCGTCGACAAACTGGCCAATGCTGTAAAAGTTACCCTCGGACCTGCCGGACGTAACGTTTTGATCGACAAAAAATTTGGTGCACCGACCTCAACCAAGGATGGCGTCACGGTTGCAAAAGAGATCGAACTTTCTGACCCCTTTGAAAATATGGGTGCCCAGATGGTGCGTGAAGTTGCATCAAAAACCAGCGATGTTGCCGGTGACGGTACCACCACTGCTACCGTTCTTGCCCAGGCAATCTACCGTGAAGGGCTGAAGAATGTCACTGCCGGTGCTCGTCCGATTGACCTCAAGAGA
>CAIXCO010000388.1 GCA_903917955.1 uncultured Chlorobiaceae bacterium
CATGAAACAACAACGAATCCTCCTCTTCACAGGCAACGGTAAAGGCAAAAGCACGGCGGCATTCGGAATGCTGGCAAGGGCGCTGGGCCACGGCATGAAAGCCCGAGTCATCCAGTTTGTTAAATCTGACAATTCGGTTGGCGAACAGAAGTTTTTCAGTCAGCTCGAAGGGGTGCAGTGGGAGCAATTCGGTGAGGGATTCCTTCCGAGAGACCCTGAAAGCCAAAGCATGGAGCTGCACAGGGTTGCGGCACGCAAAGGGCTTGATGCGGCTATTGCGGCGCTGCATTCACCTGCGTACGACTTTGTCCTGCTCGATGAACTCTGCTTTGCCCTTGGCCAGAAGCTCATTCCGCTTGAACCTCTGCTTGAAGCGCTCCGTTCGGCAAGGGAGTGCAAGATTGTGGTGATGACCGGCAGGAATGCTCCGGAGGCGCTTGTTGCTCTGGCTGATACGGTTACCGAGATGAAGATGATCAAGCACGGCTATGAGCAGGGTATTGCGGCACAAAAGGGTGTTGAAAACTGATGATGGGTATGAAGGGTTCATCGATGTGTGCCGATAACCGTTTTACCGGTAAAGGCAAGATCAAGGCAACGTGGAGGATGGTGCTCTTTTTTGCAATTGTTCCTTTGCTGCTCGCCCTCTCACTGCTGCTTGGACCTTCGGGCATCGGTATTCCTGATTTGCAGTCGCCTTCAGGCAGTGCAATTCTTTCGCTTCGGTTCAGCCGTCTTTTGATGGGGATGATGACCGGTGCAGCGCTTTCGGCCTCCGGTGTGGTCTTTCAGGCGCTGCTGCGCAACCCTCTTGCAGAGCCCTATGTTCTCGGCGTGAGCGGTGGGGCTGGCCTTGGAGCTACACTTGTCATTCTTGCAGGGTCGGGTCTGCTTGCGACGCTCAGTCTGCCGCTTGTGGCCTTTGTTTCTGCCGTTCTGACGCTGATGGTAGTCTATGGTATTGCAAGCCAGGGCTCAAGTGGTCAGCCCTCCGTGTACAGTCTTATTCTCAGTGGCGTTATTGTGAGTTCGATCTGCTCAAGCGTTATCATGTTTCTGGTCTCTACGGCGAGCGTTGAAGGGATGCACAATGTGATCTGGTGGATGCTCGGCAGTCTGCAACCGGTCACCTCCGGGCAGCAACTCCTCTCTGCCGCACTGATTCTTGGGGGGCTGGCTGGAATATGGCTGCTCTCTCCCCGGCTCAATGCCCTTGCGCTTGGCCGCGAGATGGCCCATTATCAGGGCCTTCATGCCGACTTTGTTATTGTCATCGGCCTTCTGTTTGCGACGCTTCTTGCCGCAACCGCCGTCTCCCTCTCCGGTATGATCGGCTTTGTCGGCCTTATTGTGCCTCATGTCATGCGTGCCATGTTCGGGCCGGATCACCGAAAGCTTGTTCCTCTGGCCGCTCTTGGCGGGGGAACCTTTCTTGTCCTCTGCGATGCTGTTGCCCGCACCCTGCTTGCTCCGGTTGAAATACCCGTCGGCGTGGTGACCGCTCTTGCCGGGGGGCCCTTTTTTCTCATTATTCTTCAGCGGAGAATGCAACAGGCTTGGATAGCATAACAATGGAACAGGATGCCTTGACCTTCAACAATGTTTCCGCTGGATACAAGCAGAGGCGGGTGCTCGACAGCGTCAGCTTCAGGGTAAAAGAGGGGGAATTTGTCTCCCTGATTGGCCCCAACGGTTGCGGCAAAAGTACCCTTTTGAAAACTGCCGCTGCGCTCCTGAAACCCCTTTCAG
Organism: uncultured Chlorobiaceae bacterium; assembly: GCA_903917955.1. Classification (GTDB taxonomy): domain Bacteria; phylum Bacteroidota; class Chlorobiia; order Chlorobiales; family Chlorobiaceae; genus Chlorobium. The sequence goes on from CAIXCO010000388.1 coordinate 1,750, forward strand.
GCACGGTTGAGCTTTTTGGGCTGGATGTTCAGCGTATCAAGCCTGCCGTCCGGGCTTCACTGCTTGGTGTTGTTCCCCAGAAGATCGAGTCGCCCATGGCCTTTACTGTCAGCGAGATTGTGATGAATGGTCGAATCAGCTTGATGGGGCGATGGGGAACCCCCTCTTCGCTCGATCATGATCTGGTTGAGCGCTCCATGATCTACACCGATGTTCTGGGCTTGCGTGACCGCTTTTTTACAGAGCTGAGCGGGGGAGAGCAGCAGCGTGTTGCCTTGGCGATGGTGCTTGCGCAGGAGCCCAGGATCATCATGCTCGATGAGTCGATCTCCCATCTCGACATTAACCATCGCCAGGAGGTGCTCCAGATTCTGATGAATCTCAACCGCGAAAAGAGGATGACCATTCTGCTGGTGAGCCATGACCTGACGCTCTCAGCCGGTATCTCCGACCGCTTTCTGCTCATGGAGGCCGGTACCGTTGCAAAAGCGGGAACGCCCGCTGAGGTGCTGGAGCCAGAACTGCTGAGCCGGGTCTATAACTGTGACCTCACGGTGCAGCAGGATCCCTATACCGGCTATTTGCAGGTATCGGGAGCAATCGACAGCTTGATGCGGCGCAGGAAGCTGGAGAGGAGTGTCCACGTTATTGCGGGCGGAGGAAGTGGCATTGAGCTCTACCGCCGGCTCCTCATTGAGGGGTATGAGGTGACTACCGGAGTCCTCAACCGTCTTGATTCAGATGCCGAAGCGGCAAGGGCGCTCAACATTCCGGTGGTGCTTGAGCAGCCCTTTTCGCCAGTCGGCGCTGTGGCCATTGCAAAGGCGATGGAGATGATTTCGAGCGCTGACGCAGTTGTGCTCAGCCAGGTGCCTTTCGGCTCCGGAAACCTTGTCAACCTTCAGCTTGCTGAAGAGGCGCTTAAAAGGGGCAAGATGGTTTTGCTCGCAGCCGGTATCGGTGAGAGGGACTATACCGAAGGCAAAGCGGCGGTTGATGTTGCCGCCCGCCTGAAACATGCCGGAGCTCAAAATTGGAACTCAATTCATGAGCTGATGGCCCAACTTCAGCAACAACCACACCATTGACAACCATGACCCTTAAACAGCAATTCCCCTTTCGCTTCGGAACAAGTTCCTACATCATTCCCGCCGATATCATCCCCAATGTGGAGTTTCTCAAGGACAAGGTGGACGATATTGAGCTGGTACTTTTCGAGTCGGATGAGTTCAGCAATCTGCCCTCACCTGGCGATATGCAGCAACTTGCCCGGATGGCCGAAGAGAATTCGCTGACCTACTCTGTGCA
>CAIXCO010000389.1 GCA_903917955.1 uncultured Chlorobiaceae bacterium
GTTTATGTGGCTGATGTATTGTTAAATCGATACCCGTGGTGGGCCCATATTTTAAATGGAGGTTGACGATGAAAAAACTGCCGATAGGAATACAGACCTTCAGCGAAATTATAAACGAGGATTACCTGTATATCGACAAAACAGGAATCGCCTACAGCTTGATTGACAACTTTAAATATATCTTTCTGTCGCGGCCCCGGCGATTTGGGAAGAGTCTGTTCCTTGATACGTTAAAAAATATTTTTGAGGGGAATCGGGAGCTGTTCCGTGGGCTGTTGATTGAGAAGCAGTGGAACTGGGAGGTGAAATATCCGGTGATCCAGATCAGTTTCAGTGGCGGGATTCACTCGAAAGCCGACCTGGAAGCAGATTTGTTGTACATACTCAAATCCAATGAGAGGCGACTTGGGCTGGAGTGTGAAAATAGAACCAGGGCACAACACTTCTTCGCAGAATTAATCGAGAAAGCTTATGAGAAATATCATCAGAAGGTGGTCATCCTGATTGATGAGTATGACAAGCCGATTCTCGACAATATTGAGAATATTCCTGAGGCTCTCATTATTCGTGATGGGTTGCGTGACTTTTACACAAAAATCAAGGATAACGACCGGTATCTGCGCTTTGTGTTTCTCACCGGAGTGAGCAAATTCGCCAAAGTGTCGCTCTTCAGTGGTCTAAACAATCTCGAAGACATCAGCCTGAACCCTGACTTTGGCAATGTCTGCGGGTATACCCAGCTTGACTTGGACACCACGTTTGCCCCTTATCTCGAAGGGGTGGATATGGAGCAGGTTCAACGGTGGTACAACGGGTATAATTTTTTGGGTGACAAGGTCTATAACCCTTACGATATCCTGCTCTTTATCAGGAACCAGCGTACGTTCCAAAACTATTGGTTCGAGACAGGAACGCCAAGATTTCTCATGGAGCTGATCAAAAAGAACCAATACTTTATTCCGGAATTTAATGGAATAGAAAGTGATGAGTTACTGGTCAACAGCTTTGACCTTGAAAATCTTTATCTTGAGACCATTCTGTTTCAGACCGGCTATTTGACCATCAAGCGCGTTATACCGTCGGGCATGGGAGTTCGATACGAGTTGGGGTTTCCCAATAAAGAGGTGCAGATGAGTTTCAACGCGTATATTTTGCGATCGATGACCAGGGGTTCGGACAAAGAGCCGATCCGCCGTGATCTGCTTGCTGTCATGAACACTGGAGATGTTGGCGCTCTTGAAGCTGTTATCAAGCGCCTTTTTGCAAGCATCGCCTACAATAATTTCACCAACAATGATATTGAGCGTTACGAGGGTTTTTACGCCAGCGTGCTCTATGCCTGTTTTGCCAGTATCGGAGTGGACATCATCGCCGAGGATGTGAGCAACAAGGGAAGAATCGATTTGACGCTGAAGGCCGGGGGTAAAACCTTTCTCTTTGAATTCAAGGTGACCGACGGAGAGCCACTTGAGCAGATAAAGAGGATGAAATACTACGAGAAATATAGTGGCGACCGCTATCTGATTGGCATTGTCTTTGACCCCAGGGCAAGAAACGTCAGCAAGTTTGAGTGGGAGAAGTTGTAGTACTCGCCTGGAGGTTATCGAACTCGCTGGAAAGCGCCTTTTGCGCAGGGTGCCCGGTTTGCGAGTGCTGCATTTATCGGGAGCGCTCAAGTAGGCTGACTGGAGAAGAGTAAACGCAAAAAAGCCGGGGAACATCCGGCTTTTCTTGCTGAACTGAAAACTTTTTGGAACCAGAACTTCTATACCTCCATGATCTCTTTCTCTTTGTGCGTGATCAGGTCGGTAAGCTGTTTTTCAAATTTGTGGAGCATCTCGTCGGCATCCTTTTTGCCTTTGTTCTTGTCGTCTTCGCTGATGACTCTTGATTTTTCGAGCTTTTCAATCTCCTGAATCATGTCACGGCGAAGGTTGCGAAGGGATACTTTTGAATCCTCTCCAAATTTTTTGGTGAGCTTCATTGTCAAAACTCCATATACCCGGAGTATCCTTTAGAGTTCAGCACGCGGCCTGTGAAACATTGCCCGGTCAGCATTCGTGGAAAACAGCTTCCAGAGTCGGAGCAGTGAGAACAGCATCACCCCACGCTTCCAGCTCTTCCTCTTTGGCGCTCATTAACCGCTCCGATGCCCATCCAGGCAATACGCCAAAGCGACGCTCAAGCTGTCTTTTCAATATCCGTGCTTCGCCCTTGGTGATACCTTTGGCGATACCAATCCTCTCAACGCTTGTAACGTATTGCATTTTTTCTCTCTCCTCAATAGTTTCAAGTTCCTGCCAAACCTTATTGTTCAGCACTTCCGGCAACTGCATAAGCCAATCAATTACATTGAATAAATTGATAACGCGCTGTTTCTCCCAACGTCGTTCGTACAGTATGCGCAACAGACGGAGTTTCGCCTTGTACCGTTCCTCATCCTCTGTTCTGGTTTTTTGCGTCAAAATGTGTGCCGCAGTAATCCATCCAAAAGCGTTGTCCGACGCCAGAAGCTCATCAAGTTTCTCTTCGTAATCGGTCAATTTCGCAACCGGAAACTCCAGCGTAAGGCGGCACCCCAGCACAGAAAAACCATAAGAGGAAGGCTTCCACATCTTGTGCTCATCAGCCAGCACCGCCAAACTCGCAACAGGCCGGTCGTATCGGTCAAAAAGCCGGTTGTTGTACACAAACATCCGTTTGGCAAACTCAGGCTGCCTTGTTCCCTGCACTTCAACGTGGATGTAGATCCAGCTTTCATCGCCACACAGCTCGGTCACCCTGACCAGCTTGTCAACAAAGCGTGTGCCCAACTCGGCATCCTGCACCACCGCCCGCAACTCCTTATCCAAAAAAATATGTTCTTTCGACCAGTCAATTCCGGCATAAGCCTCTGGA
>CAIXCO010000390.1 GCA_903917955.1 uncultured Chlorobiaceae bacterium
CTCGGAAGCGGTAAGGCAGGGGTTGCTCTGAAATTTTTTTTACGAGCCGTCCCGGTGATCAATCAAAGCTCTTTTAACAAACACAACAAAAGGAATACGTTACTTGTCGCAACTTGAACACATCGAAGCTATAGAAAAGCGCCTCTGGAACGCTGCGGATACCCTGCGGGCCAACTCGAACTATGCGAGTAACGAGTACTTTTTGCCGGTCATGGGGCTGATTTTTCTGCGCCATGCCTACAGCCGCTTTCTGGCGGTGCGGGAGGGGCTCGAAGCGGCTCTGCCTACACGCGGGGGCAAAACCCGTCCGCTCTCAAAGGAGGATTTTTCGGGCAAGAGCGCCATCTACCTGAAACCGGAAGCGCAGTTTGATTATCTGGCATCGCTGAAGGAGGGAGAGAGTCGGGCCCAGGCCATTATTGCCGCCATGAACTCCATTGAGGCCGACTACACCAACCTGCGCGGCGTGCTGCCCAAAAGTGAATATTTTGAGATCGAGAACGACGTTCTGGGCCAGTTGCTGCGCTCGCTCAACTGGGATGAGCTGAAAACGGTCTCGGGCGATGTCTTCGGGCGAATCTACGAATATTTTCTGACCCGCTTTGCTGCCCAGAACGCCCATGATGGCGGGGAATTCTTTACACCGATATCGCTGGTTTCGCTCATTGCGCACGTGCTGGAGCCTGACCGGGGCATTGTGCTCGATCCAGCCTCCGGTTCCGGTGGCATGTTTGTGCAGAGTGCCCGCGTGGTTGAGCACCGGCACGAAAACCCTGCGGAAAAGCTCACCTTTTACGGACTGGAGAAGAACGCCATTACCATTCGGCTGGCCAAGATGAACCTTGCCGTTCACGGCCTTGAGGGGAACATCAAGAAGGCGATCACCTACTACGAAGATCCGCATGAGCTGCTTGGCAAGGCCGATTATGTGATGGCCAATCCTCCTTTCAACGTTGATGAAATTGATGCCGCCCAGATTGCCAACGATCCGCGTCTGCCCTTTGGCCTTCCCGGCGTGAACAAGAAAGAGAAGGTGAGCAACGGCAACTACATCTGGATAAGTTATTTCTACAGCTACCTCAACGAGCGTGGCCGAGCCGGTTTTGTGATGTCCTCACAGGCATCCAGCGCCGGGCGTGATGAAGCCAAGGTGCGCCGCAAACTGATTGAGACCGGCGATGTTGAGATGATGGTTGCCATCCGCTCAAACTTTTTCTATACCCGCACGGTGCCCTGCGAACTCTGGTTCCTCAACCGCGCCCGCCAGCCCGACCATCGCCAGAAGGTGCTGATGATTGACGCCCGCTCCATCTACCGCAAAGTGACGCGCAAGATTTTCGACTTCAGCCCCGAGCAGGAGCAGAACATCCATGCCATCGTCTGGCTCTATCGCGGCGAGCAGGAGCGCTACCTCAACCTTGTGGCTGGCTATTGCCGCAGGATGGTTGACGAAGGCGCGGCGTGCATCACGAGCGGCGACGACGTCGGGCTGCTCCCAGGTTTCCTTGCCGCTCTCCACTCCTTGAACGAAGCGCTTCACCCCTTTCTCGACACGCTCAATACCGATGGTGCCCACAGTGAGTTGCGTCGGGAGCTTGAGGAAGCGACAACCGCCTTCAGTGCCGACGCTGAAAGCTTCAGCACAACCGTCATCGGTGAGCATGCGGCATGGAGTGAAGAGAGCTACAGTAATCTGGCATTGAGAGATGCAGTTCGGCGGCTTGCCCCGTTAGCCGAGAGCAGCCGTGATCTGGTGAGGCAGAGCGACCTTTGCTACAAACTTGCCCTTCGCCTTATCGAGCAGTGCGAAACCGTGAGCGAAGCAAAAAACAGCGACCTCTGGCAGAGCCGCGATGTCACCCGCGCCCGCAAGGCCGCAGACGAGATGCGGGCGCAGGCGGTCGAGCAGCTCAAACAGGTGCGCTACTTCTGGAAACAGGCGCACTGGCTGACCGAGCGCTTCCCCGACGGCACTCTCTGCGACGTCGAAGGGCTGGTGAAGCTTGTCGATATCAAGGAGATCGAAGCCAACGACTGGTCACTGACTCCGGGGCGCTACGTCGGTGTCACACCCGAAGAGGAGGACGAAGAGTTCGACTTCGAAGAGAGCCTCCGCGAGATCCATGTCGAGATTGATGATCTGAACAGCGAAGCGGTGACGCTTGCGGCTGCCATCAAGCGGAATTTTGAGGAGTTGGGGATATGAGATTGTCATTATTGAAGTTGGGAATAATGCAAGGGGCGCTTGCACAAAGAGGAATAGCCGTCGTTGTTGTCGAGTCATGGGTTGACAGGGTGATAGTGCAACGCACCGCTGCACAAATGGGGTCGGTTCGTAACCTTGCGATTTTGCAATGTTTTATGCCACTTTTTGCTATCAAAAAGTATTGCAAGGAGTTAGGGATATGAAAAGTGTTTTAAAAAAAACATCACTATTAGAAATTTGTACATTGGTTACAGATGGAACTCATGACTCACCAAAGATTCAGCAGAGTGGTGTCCCCTTCATTAAAGGAAGGCATATTTCTTCAGGTAAGATTGACTTTGTTAATTGTGATTTTATTACAGAAGAGGATCATTTAAGGTGTATTAAACGTGTAAAGCCTCAGCTATATGATGTTTTATTTTCAAATATTGGTTCTGTTGGAGATGCTGCTTGTGTTTTAGTAGATATCGAATTTAGTATCAAAAATGTTGCGCTTTTTAGGCCAAATTCAAGCATAGTGTATCCGAAGTATTTTTATTATCTGGTTATTAGTCCATACTTTCGGGGCCAATTTTTAAATGTAAGATCGGGTTCTGCCCAGCCGTTTATAAGTCTTGAAAGTTTTCGTTCATTAAGGTTTGATTTTATAGAAAACAAGGTTTTACAACACCGTATAGCCACCATCCTCTCCTCCTACGACGACCTGATCGAAAACAACCGCAGGCGGATTCAACTGCTTGAACAGTCCGCACGGCTGCTCTACAAGGAGTGGTTCATCAGCCTCCGTTTTCCCGGTCATGAACATGTCAAAATTAACAACGGCGTGCCGGAGGGGTGGGAGAGAACAACACTCGGAGGTTTGTGCGAGGAGATTCGGGAGTCTGTTTCGCCAGATTCAGTTGAACCAGACACTCCTTATATTGGCCTTGAACACATTCCGCGTCGCTCAATTGCTCTGAATGAGTGGGGAACAGCCGATCAGGTGACAAGCAGCAAGCATCGTTTCAGGGAAGGCGAAATTCTGTTTGGCAAGATTCGCCCCTATTTTCACAAAGTAGGCATTGCCTTTGTCGATGGCGTTGCCTCGTCGGATGCCATTGTTATTCGTCCCTTCCGTGAAGAGTTGCGAGCATTTGTGTTGATGACAGTTTCAAGTGATGGATTTGTTGCCGTAACAGCGCAGACAATGAAGGAGGGTTCAAAAATGCCGCGTGCCGACTGGAAACAGATGCAGCAGTACCTTGTGCCTCAGCCTCCTGATGGGCTTCTGGCTATGTTCAACAGCATTATTGACCCGATTCTTCAGCAACTGAAAACACTCAGCTTTGAAAATCGGAATCTCAGCAAAGCCCGTGACATTCTTCTCCCGCGCCTGATGAGCGGGGAGGTGGTGGTATGAGTATTGCGCACATTATTATCAAGTTATTGACACAATTGGCCCGAATAAAGGGTGTTGCGTCAATAACTTGCGTCAATAACTTCTGGGATAAATCTCTAAACTATTGTTTTAAAGTATTTTGCAATATTGACGTTGTTTGTCAAAATGTCAATAAAGTGTCAATAGATGGTCGATATCTTCTCAGCCGATCTTGTCATCTATCCTTGATGAAGGTTGCGACATGGCAACCGCATAAGGTAGCTACCATGTTGTTACAA
>CAIXCO010000391.1 GCA_903917955.1 uncultured Chlorobiaceae bacterium
ATAGCAGGCATAACGGGTCAGCATGATATCATCCACCTCGCGCTGGCTTCCAGAACCGAGATCAACCATTTTCCCGACATCGGCAAAATGGTCGGCTGTCTTGTGGCCAGAGATTTCGCAAGCAGTTTTAGCCTTGGAGACTACGTTCAGAAAGTTGTCCCACTTGCTATAGCCAAGCAAATACTGTAGATCTCGGGCCAACCAATATTCTACCCCTCCTTCGACCTTCTGGGCATGCGCCTCAAACGTTGTCGTAAGTGTCTGGATCAGTTCAGTTTTCATTGCTTCAGATATTCTGGGACTGCACCAAAAACAAATCTGCTATCTGCTGCCTGAAGAGTCCACCTCACTTCAGCCATTTCGACATCCTCTCTTTCACTTGCGTCTGTGAGATCGTTTCTCCTGCATCCGCCAGCTCAATTCCCCTTTCAACTTTCGCTAAAAAAAGAAGGCGCTTCGCTTCGTAGCCTCCGAAAATGTGGTATTGGCAAGAAGCGCTTCTACTGCCTGAATAATTATCTCTTTTGCCGTCATGGCAAATCTCCTCTTTTATGTACGCAAACAATACGTGAGTATAATGTAATTTATCATGTCAAGGATTCCTTGTCGGGATGGTACTGAGCCGATAGGTAACTCTTTACGAAAATTCCTGATCGAGACGTTCCTTGAGAAACATTTTCAAAAGCGACTGATAGGGTACATCACGCTCATTGGCAAGTATCTTCAGATGATTGAGCATCGGTTCAGGCAACCGGAGCGAGATGGTTTTCATGGTTGGCTTCAGATTCGGAAACAGTGCCTTACCAGCCTTGTTCCAATCCACAAACTCAGTTGAATCATGCGTTGACCAGAACTCCTGCTCCTCCGCTTCACTCCTGAATTCCGGAATCGCTGTTTTCCCGTTTTTCATAAATATCCTGTTCTTTTCTGTTCATACTGCGCGCTGAAATAACCCTGATCTGATCTTTACGAACCGTAAACACCAAAAAAAGAGGTTTGCCCCGCTCCGTTTTACCCAATGCAAAAAACCTCTTTTCCATGCCAGAGTGTTTTTTATCATCAACCACAATCAATGGCTGATTGAAAAAAATCTCTTCACATTCAGACATTGATACCCGATGTTTTTCCCCGTTTTTGGTCGAATTTCCCTTGTCCCACTGAAATCCTGAGATACCTTCAAAAATGGCCATAGAAAATTTGTATATTCGTCAAATATACAGAACAGTAAGAACTCAGCAAAGCGCTTGAGTCAAATATCAAGCCAGGTCAACTCTCCAGAATTTCCGCCACGTTCCCGGCAATTGTTGCCTCCAGTTCCCGTGCCTGCGCATTAAGGAGTACCAGCTCCTCGTTCAGCGTTTCAAGTTGCGCTTTGAAGTCCTCATCGCTCACGGCTTCACCGGCAGCCACGCCAACGCAGCGACCAGCCTTGCGCTTCGATATCTTTGAAGGTGGCAGCTTTGCAGATGCCTGGAATATTTACAATACGCTGCAAAAAAGGCATCATCACCCCCGCCCCTGCAGGATGCAGGAAATTCATAACCATCGGTTTAAGCCTGCTGCCCGCGCAGCCTCTCAATGCGCTCATCCAATGTTGGGTGGGTTGAAAATAATCTCCTGAACCCACGGCTCTCCCTGCCTGAAATTCCAAAGGCAGCAATCTGTTTGGGCAAGACGGATGGGAGCTGCTTTGTCTGCAACTTTTCAAGCGCCGCAATCATCTTCGCTTTGCCAGCCAGAGCTGCAGCTCCGGCGTCAGCACGGAACTCCCTATGGCGCGAAAACCACATCACCACAACAGAGGCAGCTATGCCAAGCAATAGCTCTGAAACGGCTCGTACCAGAAAAAATACCGCGCCAGTCTCGCCATTGGTGTTCAGAACAAGTTTATCCACCACATAGCTGATAATACGAGAGAAAAAAAGTACGAAGGTGTTCAAAACGCCTTGAATCAAACTCATTGTCACCATATCGCCATTCGTGATGTGCGACATCTCATGCGCCAGCACCCCTTCAGCCTCATCATAAGTCATGGAATTGAGCAAGCCGGAAGAGACGGCTACCAGCGAACGGTTTTTTGTCATGCCGGTGGCAAAAGCGTTGACTTCCGTCGAATAAAATATGGCAACTTCAGGCATGGTGATACCAACTCTCCGCGCCTGATTTCTCACGGTATTGAGCAGCCAGGTCTCAGTTGCCGTGGTCGGGTTATTGATCACAAGAGCACCCGACATGCGCTTGGCTGACCACTTTGAAAGTGCCAGTGAGAGAAATGCGCCACCAAACCCGAGAATAAATGAAAAAATCAGCAAGTTGCCGAGATCAAGACCGGAGGCACTCAGATAAGGCTGTACACCAAGGAGGCGCATGGTGACCGAGAGCGCCAGCACAATAGCAAGATTGGTCACAAGAAAGAAAAAAATGCGCTTCATATTTTTCTCCAGCGAGTTACAGGTAGTGATTTTGACGAATTTCGGCAACAGAAATTCTACGAAATTACAACAAAATTTGGCAGCAACAAAGAGAGTGAGATAAATGACTCTTTTCTTCTGATTATGTATATTGATTCTCTATATCTTCATGACCTTTAACCCTGGAACAGCCATGATAGCCAGAATTCAGACACTTTACCTCTTTCTTGCCGCCCTGCTTGCTGGAGCGAGCATGTTTCTCCCCTTCTGGAGCTTCAGTACCAAAACACTGTTTTTTGTTTTCGATTTCGTCCCATACCCCGATGCAGGAATCCTGCAAGTAACGAGCAGTTATGCCGCCGGTATCTTTTCGCCCCTGACCGCTCTTGTCTCTCTTGCAGCCATTTTTTTCTATAATAAAAGAGAGCTTCAAAAGAGGCTTATTCTGCTTGCGATGCTCCTCTTTTTGGGAGACATGCTTTCTGGCCTTGCCGCAGCACATTTCCTTAACCAATATTTTTGCTCCTGCTCTCCCTTCACACACAAACCTGAAGCGGGCCTCTTCATTCTTCTGCCTGAGCCTGTGCTTCTCTGGCTGGCGCTGCAAGGGGTAAAAAAAGATGACAAAATTGCCAATGCCTACAAACGACTCTGAACGATGCCGGATTGTCTGGTCAATCGGTGACCCCCACGGCATCGGGCCGGAAATTATCCTGAAAAGCTTTTTGAAGCTTGACGGCTCTGGCCACCCCTTTCTTGTCGCTGGCTCATACCACGTCATGGAGTATTACCGGGATAGACTTGACTTGCCGGTAAAGCTGGAACTGGTTAAAAGCGCAACTACTGAGGTACCTTGCGGCGTCCTCCCGGTGCTGAGCATTGCGGAACCGGAAAGTATTCTGCCCGGTACACTCTCGGCTGAAGCAGGAAGAATCGCCCTGGAGTCGCTCCGTGCAGCGGCTGAACTCTGCCGCAAAGGAGTGTGCGACGCCCTCGTCACCGCTCCGATCAACAAGGAGTCTATTGCATTAGCAGGCTCCAGC